>CAIRNC010000450.1 GCA_903879875.1 uncultured Bacteroidota bacterium | reverse complement strand
ATCGAATTTCAGTTATTAAAAAAGTGTTAAATGGATTTTAGATCATTTTCCATTTTAACTATAACGTTTTCGCGAATAATCTAATATTTATGGAGGCTTGAAAAGTATTTTTGTATTTTTGTTTTCCATAGTTTATGAATAAAATAGTATAAAAATATGATTACAAATACCGAACTCGAATACAAAGGCGATTTATATCCATCAAAAATAGTCGATTTTAAAAAAGAAGTAGATAGTGTTTATTTTTACACCGACAATAGCGTTATTCTTAAAATTACTGTATTCAGAGACAGTTTGATTCGATTTCGATATACTACAAAAGGCTATTTTAGTAATGATTTTTCCTATGCCATAGACAAAACACAATCACACGGATATAATGTGTTGGAAGTTACAGATAACGATGAGTTTTATCAAATAAAAACCAGTAAAGTAATATGTAGAATTCAAAAAATCGATTTGCGTATTTCGATTCTTGATATAACTGAACAAGTTATTTTGGAAGACGAATTGGGTTTCCATTGGGAAGAAAGCTATCATTTTGGCGGAAATATTGTCAAAATGAGTAAAGCATCCAAAGATGGTGAATGCTTTTATGGCATGGGCGATAAAGCATCACACTCCAATTTAAAAGGGAAAAGAGTCGAAAATTGGGCAACCGATCAGTACGCATTTTCCAAAGACCAAGAACCATTATACAAAGTTGTTCCTTTCTATATTGGGTTACAAAACAAACAAGCGTATGGAATTTTCTTTGATAACACTTTCAAAACTAATTTTGATTTTTGCCACGAACGTCGTAATGTAACTAGTTTTTGGGCCGAAGGTGGTGAAATGAATTATTATTTTATTTATGGACCACAAATGCAAGATGTGGTTACTACCTATACTCATTTAACAGGAAAACCAGAATTACCTCCCCTTTGGGCATTGGGTTATCATCAATGCAAATGGAGTTATTTTCCCGAAAGTAAAGTAAAAGAAATAACCAGCAAGTTCCGAGAGTTGCAAATTCCTTGTGACGCTATTTATTTAGACATTGATTATATGGAAGGCTTCAGATGTTTCACTTGGAGCAAAGAATACTTTCCAGACCCAAAAAGAATGGTGGCAGAATTGGCCGAAGATGGTTTTAAAACTGTTGTCATCATTGACCCAGGAATAAAAATTGACAAAGAATATTCGGTTTATAGTGAAGCTTTAGCCAATGATTATTTTTGCAAACGTGCCGATGGCCCTTATATGAAAGGTAAAGTTTGGCCCGGCGAATGCAATTTTCCCGATTATACGAATCCGGTTGTTAGAGAATGGTGGGCTGGATTGTTTAAAGAACTAGTTTCGGATATTGGTGTCAAAGGCGTTTGGAACGACATGAACGAACCAGCCGTAATGGAAGTTCCAGGTAAAACATTCCCAATGGATGTGCGCCATGATTACGATGGAAATCCATGCAGTCACCGAAAAGCACACAATATTTATGGTACCCAAATGGCGCGTGCTACTTACGAAGGGGTGAAACGTTTTGCTTATCCTAAAAGACCTTTTATCATTACCCGTTCCGCCTATTCTGGTGCGCAACGCTATACTTCCTCATGGACAGGTGATAATGTAGCCAGTTGGGAACATCTTTGGATTGCTAACATTCAAATGCAACGAATGTCTATCTCTGGAATGGGGTTTACAGGTTCGGATATCGGTGGTTTTGCTGAGCAACCTTCAGGCGAATTGTATGCCCGTTGGATTCAATTGGGTGTTTTTCACCCGTTTTGTAGAACCCACTCTTCTGGAGATCACGGTGATCAAGAACCATGGTCTTTTGACGATGAGGTAATCAATATTACTCGAAAATTTGTCTCGCTTCGTTATCAATTGTTGCCTTATTTATACTCCATGTTTTGGGAATACATCAATGATGGTGTGCCAATGCTAAAACCTTTGGTTTATTTTGACCAAGAAGATCCACAAACGCATTACAGAACAGATGAATTTCTATTTGGAAATCAAATTTTGGTTTGCCCTATTTTAGAGCCTAATGCACAAGGAAGACGCATGTATCTTCCGACTGGAAATTGGTACAACTTCTGGACCGATGAATTGGTAACTGGAAAAAAAGAGTTATGGGTAAAAACCGATTTTGATCAAATTCCTATTTTTGTCAAAGAAGGCGCTATTATTCCAAAATATCCAGTACAACAATATGTAGGCGAATTAGAGTTTGACGAAATTACACTAGATGTTTATTACAAATTAGGTAAAGAAAAATCTACTTTATACGAAGATGCTCAAGATGGATATGATTATAATAAAGGCCGTTTTAGTTTAGTTACTTTCAGTTTGAAAGGAAAAGAAAACGAACTTATCATTCAACAACACAAAGAAGGAAAATTTGAAACCCCTTATAAAAAATTCAAAATCAACCTTCATGGATTGCCTTTTAAAGTAAAAGCAATTGAGTTCGACAACGAAGAAATAGCTTTAGACAGTGTGTTTTTTGATGGT
>CAIRNC010000449.1 GCA_903879875.1 uncultured Bacteroidota bacterium | reverse complement strand
GAACATGTTAAAGCCATCGTTTCCCTTTGGGAAGATTTGATGGAAATCCATAAAAAATTAGATGCTGAATTTTTTGATGCTACTGATTTGTGTATTGAAGATTATAGTTATGGCATTTCTGAAACCATAAGAAAGACATCAGACGAAAAGAAGGTATTTGTAGCAATTTCAAATGAAACAGTTGTTGGTTATGTAACAGTTGAAATTATTCGGTTTTCGATGTTGTACTATAATTTTGACCCACTATGTGTTATTGGAGATATAATGATTGACGAAAAATTTCATAATCAAGGATTTGGTGAACGATTCGTTCAAGAAGCCATTAAGGTAGCCAAAAAGCAAAATGTAAATAAGATTATGCTCAATGTGTTTTCTAAAAATGAGAAAGGGTATGCCTATTTCAAACATTTAGGATTCCAAGATACTTTTAATAAAATGACGTTGAAAATAGAATAACTGAAATTAACTTCGCCATAATTTGACTAATCAACTTATTAATTTTGAATTCTAATTTAAAAAAAATCACTTATGAAAAAGTATTTAATTTATGTATTTTGTTTATTAGTTAACATTGCCTTTGCCCAAGATAAATCAATAAAGACCTATGATTTAAATGGCGTTAAGTTTTCCGTTAATAAAGATTATTGGCTAAAAATCGATTGTGTTAAGTCGATGCCAAGTAGTCAATTTATGATTATTGAAATGCGAAAATTAGATTACCCTTATAATGACCATATAGAATTCTCATCAATATTCTATACCCGTGCATTTCAAAGTAATGATTTGATAAAATCGGGACATCAGATTAATAAAGGAAGCTATTTATTTAGGGTTATTTTAGCGGTAAAAAATGAAGATGGTGGAAGTGACCTATACAAAGTTTTGAAATTAGATGAGCGATTGGTAGCTTTATAATTATTTTGAAAATGTTACTTTACAATAATAAATTTACTTCAATTAACCTTTAAATCAATCTTCTATGGTATCAAATTATGCTGTTGCTGTTTCTAATGTTGTTTGTATTGATTTGTTAAATTCTTCATGGGAAGAAATTCAAAACTATTTTATAATATCCAATGCACCGAGAGCTGTTAGAATCTATTTAAAAAAAAATCATAAGGCGTTGCGCAATGATTTGTCAAATGATGAATATCCTCATCTAGTATATATAGAAGACAACTTTATTATTGGAACCAAAAGGCATAAACAAAATTATTGTTCTTTTCAGTTGGGTGGTCTTGAAATACTTTCTCATAATAGAAAGGCTAAAGCTATTAATAAAACTTTTTTTGATATAGTAGAACTTTCATTAGCGGAAATGAATTGTATAGAACTTCCTTCCTTGCTGTTAAATTGTTTTAATATTGCTTTTAAAAAACAAAAAGATATAAATCGATATGATGCGAAAATCTTCAATGCCCACATTCAGGTTTCTGATTTATTAGCCATTTCGTTAGAACAGATAACAAAGAGGTTTAATGTCGAAATTCATTTCTTTGAAAACGTAGATGCCTCAAAATTAATTTTAAAAGAGGTATATTACAAAGACCACTTACCTTTGATATTTCTATTTAAAGATGTCGATGATTTTGAATTCATGGGTTGGAATACGGAATATCTTATTGCTTTGCAAAATAGTAAAACAAATAAAGAACTGTCAATTGATACAGGTGCTACCGTAGATAAAATATTAGATAAAATCAATACAGTTGGGCTAATCAACTTAGAAGAAGAAGAAATGACATTTTTAAACTATTATTCAAAATCATTATGAAAGTACTATCAAAATCTCGTTTCAAGTTAGGACTAGAATGTCCAAACAAGTTATTTTTTACTAGTGATAAAAACTATGCCAACAAAAAGATGGATGATTCTTTCTTGCAAGCTCTAGCAAAAGGTGGGTTTCAAGTGGAAGAGTTAGCTCGCCTGCATTATCCAAATGGAATTTTCATTAATACTGAGAATTACGAATATGAAAAATCATTTCAGCTAACTCAGGAAGCATTATTATTAGAGAATGTTGTGATTTATGAAGCCGCTTTTTTAGTGGATAATTTCTTTATTAGAACTGATATTTTAGTGAAAACAGGAAATCACATTCGGTTAATTGAAGTAAAAGCAAAATCATTTAACCCTAATGAAGAAAATATTTTCGTTGGTAGCCGTGGTGGATTAGTTAGTAGTTGGAAACCCTATTTGTTTGACTTGGCTTTCCAAAAGCATGTTGCTTCGTTGACTTATCCCAACTTTCATTTTGAAGCCTATTTCATGATGGCTGACAAAACTAAAACGGCAACTATTGATGGTTTAAATCAACTATTTAGAGTTCCAGCCAACGGAAATCCTAGAACAGATATAATAAAAAAAGTTAGTAGTATTGAGGAAATTGGCGAATCGGTTTTATCTGAAATTAACGTGGATGCTATTGTTAATGCTATCATAAGTGACCAATATAAATACCATCATAATCTAGGTTTCCACGAAGCATTAAAACTGTTTAAGGATTCCTATTTAGATTCGCATTATATCAATTGGGAAACAAAATTTAGTGCTTGTAAAAAATGTGAATTTAAAGCCAGTATTGAAGAAAAACAAACAGGAAAGCAATCAGGATTTGAAAATTGCATTAAAAAACAACACAATTGGTCGGATGATGATTTCCTCAAGCCTAACGCTATGGAAGTTTGGAATTTTAGAGGTAAAGATTTGATGGAATCCAATCGTCTTTTTATGGAAGACCTTACAGAAGATGATTTCAAAATTGAAGTTCTTGCCGATAAAATTTCATCGGGTGAAAGACAATGGATTCAAGTGGAAAAATCAAGAGATAACGATAATTCTATTTTTGTGGAAAAGGATGGTTTGAAAACCGAAATGGCAAAATGGAAATTCCCTTTGCATTTTATTGATTTTGAAACCAGTACTGTTGCCTTGCCTTTTACTGCTGGAAGAAGACCGTATGAGCAAGTAGCATTTCAGTTCTCCCATCATATTTATTATGAAGATGGAAGCATTGAACACAAATCAGAATTTATAAGCAATATTGCTGGTGAGTTTCCTAATTTCATTTTTGCAAGAGCATTAAAAAAATCCTTAGAAAATGATAATGGAACTATTTTCCGATTTGCAACTCATGAAAACTCTATTTTAAATGCCATTATGATGCAACTAAATGCAAGTAATGAAGAAGATAAAGTTGAACTAATTACATTTTTAAAAACAATCACCAATTCCACGAAAGACAGTGTCGAAAAATGGGAAGGAGAACGCAACATGGTCGATTTAAACAAAATTGTAAAAGAGTATTATTATAATCCACACACAAAAGGTTCTAATTCCATCAAAGCGGTTTTGCCAGCTTCTTTAAATTCAAGTGCCTATTTGAAAAAAAAATACAGTCAGCCAATTGGGGCAATTAACTTGACCAGTACTAATTTTGATGATACTCATATTTGGCTTAAAATAGATAAGAATGAAGTTGTAAACCCATATAAACTGTTGCCACCTGTTTTTGATGGTTGGACAGAATTAGAACTTCAAGAAAATTTATCTGAAATTGAGGGAATTGCAGATGGCGGAGCTGCTTTAACTGCTTATGCTAAATTGCAATATCAAGATATGACTGAAAGAGAACGAACTGAAATTACTCAAGGTTTGTTGAAATATTGTGAGCTAGATACCTTGGCAATGGTAATGATATATGAGCATTTTAGAGAAGATTTAATTAAATAGATTTACATGGATAGGATAGAAAGAAATTATTTAAAAGACCTACTTTATGGGGTTTGTGTTGGAGATGCTTTGGGT
>CAIRNC010000448.1 GCA_903879875.1 uncultured Bacteroidota bacterium | reverse complement strand
TTGCCCCTTTTTTCACTACAATAATACCTTCTTTAACAGTGTATAAAGGGGTGTTACAATCGGCCAAATGATGTCCGCCGTTTAGTTTTACATCGTTGCCAATGCGGCAATTTTTGTCCACAATGGTATTGTTGATGCTGCATCGATTACCAATTCCAACATTGATAATATTATTTTCAATATTGTGTTTTATCTCTTCGATATTTTGATAAAAATCATTTCCCATCAGGTACGAATTGGAAATTACTGTTCCAAAACCTATGCGACTTCTGATTCCGATAACCGAATGTTCTATTTTTGTTCCATTGATAATACAGCCTTCAGTAACCATCGATTTATCAATTGTAGAACCTCCCGAAATTTTAGATGGTGGTAACACCCGAGCACGAGTATATATTTTACTAGAATTATCAAACAAATTGAATTTTGGAATATCATCTGTTAGCCCCAAATTGGCTTCAAAAAAGGAATCAATATTACCAATATCAGTCCAATAGCCTTCATATTGGTAACTCAATATTTTTTGTTTCCCAATAGCTTGTGGAATAATTTCTTTTCCAAAATCTTTTGTATTTGGATTCGACATTAAATCAATAAGCAAGTCCCGATTAAAAATATAAATCCCCATCGAAGCCAAATAATGCTTGTCTTCTGCTTTCATTTCATCGCTCACTTCAGATGTCCAATTGGGCAATAAATCGGCAGCAGGTTTTTCTATAAATGAAGTAATAAAATTATCATCATCCGTTTTTAAGATGCCAAACTCCGAAGCTTCTTTGGCATTTACTGGCAAAGTAGCAATCGAAATACTTGCACCACTTTTTTGGTGAGCTTGAATCATTTCGTTAAAATCCATTTGATACAATTGATCGCCTGAAAGTATCAACGCATAATCAAACTCATGATTTAAGAAATGTTGCATACATTGGCGCACTGCATCAGCAGTTCCTTGAAACCAAGTTGGATTATCCGGTGTTTGTTCTGCGGCTAAAATATCAACAAATGCGGTGCTGAAATGACTGAAATGATACGTATTTTTGATGTGTTGATTCAATGATGCTGAATTGAATTGCGTCAAAACAAACATGCGCTTGATATCAGAATTGATACAATTGGAGATTGGAATATCAACCAATCGGTATTTTCCAGCAATCGGAACGGCTGGCTTTGAACGGCTTTCTGTCAACGGAGAGAGTCTCGAACCTTGTCCTCCTCCCAAAATAATGGCTAATGTGCTTTTTTTCATCTGTTTCTTTTTATAATGATTGATAAAGTGTTAGGTATGTAGCTGCTACTTTATCCCACGAATGATCTATTTGCATAGTCGTTTTTATAGTAGCCTCTATTTTTTCTTTGTCGTTAAATAAATCAATGGCGCGAGTTATGGAATAATTCACATCCCACACGCTAGTTTCGTTATGGCAAATGCCAAAACCACCATCTCCAATATCCAAAACAGTATCTTTTAATCCACCTGTTCTTCTAACAATCGGAATAGTGCCGTAGCGCAAAGCATACATTTGATTCAAACCACAAGGCTCCACTCGTGAAGGCATCAATAAGAAATCAGCTCCAGCATAGATAATATGGGCTAGTTTTTCATTGTAACCAATAAAGACATTGTAATTTCCATTGTAAAAATGTTGTAAACTTTGCAATTCATTTTCAACATGTGTATCTCCTGAACCTAAAATTAGAATATTAATTTCTTGCGGATTATTATTTAAGGCCAAACTGCAAATTTGAGGTAATAATTCGGCCCCTTTTTCGCCAACCAATCGACCTATAAAAGTAAATATAGGTTTTTTGATATCGAGATTAAATTGTTCGCAAAGCCATTTTTTGTTGGCTGCTTTTCCTTTTTTGCAATCGTTTAATCCATAATTGGTTTGCAACATTGGGTCAGTTGCAGCATTCCAAACTTCGGTGTCAATACCATTTAAAATACCAACTGATTTGGGTCTTTCAAAGCGCAATAAATTTTCTAAACCATTTGCATTATTGCTTATTTCGTCTAAATAACTCGGCGAAACTGTTGTAATTTTCCATGCACAT
>CAIRNC010000447.1 GCA_903879875.1 uncultured Bacteroidota bacterium | reverse complement strand
CTTTGGTCAATATTGATTTGGAAACCAAAATGCCAAAAGAACAACTTACTTCGTTAAATATTGTACGAATTGGAACTTCGGGTTCTCTTCAAGCGAATATTCCTTGTGATAGTATTGTTTTGAGCCAATATGGATTGGGATTGGACAACATGCTCCGCTCCTATTTGATTGATGAAATTTCAGAAGTGGCAATGGAAGATGCATTCATCAAACAAACCAACTGGGATTTGAGAAAAGGCCGTCCGTATGTAATCAAAGGAAGTGTACTTTTAGAAAAAAAATTAGAAAGCGATGCTATTTTCAAAGGTTTTACAGGAACTGCGGGTGGCTTTTATGGACCTCAAGGTCGCGTCTTACGTCTTGATATTCAAGATCCAAGTTTGAATGAAAAAATGGATAAATTTGAATTTGAAGGTATTAAAATGGCAAATCTTGAAATGGAAACAGGTGCCATTTATGGTTTAGGAAAACTTTTAGGTCACGAATGTTTGTCATTGAATGCAATTATTGCCAACCGAGCCACAGGAACTTTTAGTGCCGATCCGTATAAAGCAGTTGATGCGTTAATTGTCTATGCTTTAGATAAATTGGTGAGTTAGATATCTCTCTGCCTCTTTTACAAAACAAAAAAGCCTTTCAATATATTTGAAAGGCTTTTTTTTGATTTAGCTTTTTTGTTCTTTGTTGAAATAAACCAAATAATAATACATTTGTTTTTCTTCGTCCCATCCTTTTTCTACATATTTTTCGGCACTTTCTGGATTGATAAAATCCATTTTAATTTGAATGTGAGTATCAAGATTAATCACGTTTTTAATTGACTTTCTGGCATCTGAAACCGCTGCATTGGCAATAGGAAAGCTCGTAATATCTTCAATAGAATATTTTTCGCCTTTATCTACTTTATAGTTTTTAAACTCTGGGATTAACTCTGGATTGTCTAAAACTTCATTCAAGAAATTCGTTTCTTCAAACTGATCATTTTTGGCAAAATAATTTACCGATCGGTTCATAAACATCACTTCTTCCTTTTTGTCTTCGGCAGGAAAAACAACATCTTTGGCAAAACCTTGACAGAATTTTAAATATTTTTTGGTAATGTAATTTTCATCTTGAAAAGCATCTACAGATAGGAAATGTTCCAACCAATAACGAGCATCGTAACGGTTACTATCAACAGTTAAGATTTTATATCCTTCTTCTTTTTTATAATTAAAAATCAAACAACCTTTATCCAATTTACTCAAATTGATTCCTTGCTGCAAAATCATTTCAAGGTGGGTTTCCTTTTCTTCGAATTGTAAGAAATCGGTTTGCATTTCACTTTTAAAAATCCCAATGGCATCCACTACATTGTTGTCAATGTTCAAATTGGTTAGATACGTTACATAAACTTCCCCATTTTTAATATGTGGATGATTGGATTGGTCGAACAAATGTTGCGTTATTTTTTTAGAAATATCATGCATATTTGCAGGATTTTCAAAGGCTTCGGTTGCCAATTTAAACATGTCGTTGTAATCCAAATCCACTTCGTGAGCAAATTGAAAGTAGTTTTCTTCTTTTTCTCTGAAAGGTTTAAAGAAATATTCTTTCATTAAAGGCACAATTTCGTCGTTCAATGAAAAGGTTTGTTCCGATAGAAAAATAGGTTCGTTTCTACTTTTATTTCCTACTCTGTGAATTGAAAGCGAATCGATATGCGTATTGTATAAATTTATCATATTTTTAGAGTAAAGCACAAGAGAATAGAGCAAAAACTCCAAACATGCGCTTAAATTATTTAATTGTGGTTATTTTTTTTTATTTCAATTGGACTAATTCCAATTTTCTTCAAAGCCGAAATCTTCATAACTCTCTCCGCCATCGAGCATGTCTAAGTCGTCTTCATCATAATCGTCTTCAAAGTCGTTATAAATGTCATCATTTTCTGCTTCAAAACTTTTTTCTACCGATTCTTCAGGCATTTCGCCATGTGAGAATAAGGTTTCTGGGTAGGTATTTCCAATAACTTGTTCTTCAATTGAAGCTAATTCCACAAGAAAAGTCCACATATTGATAAAATCATAAACATAAATTATCTTGGTATTTTCTTTATTCAATAACTCCGAAAGTTGATAATCGCTCATTATTTTTTGCTCGCCAATTACATCGCCAGTATCAAATAATGAAATTTCATCTTCTTGATTCCAAGTATCATCACAGGTATAAAAGGAAGCTATCTCCAAACCATCAAAACCAAAGGCATTCACAATGGCGTTATGAAAATCTTCTAAAGTGTCTTCGTCAAGTATTGCAATATCTCTAAAAATGTCTTCCTCTACATCGAGAATTACTCTAAATTTATAAACCATAATCGTTAATTTAATTGAATGTTCAAAGGTAAAATTTATATTTACTTTTGGAAGAAAAAGTAATTAACAATTACACTTTTTTTTATTTTAACTTATGGAAGTAGGGAATAAATATTGACCATTCGGTTTAACGATAAAAAGTTCTAAAAAGATAACTTCTTGATTAAGAAATCAATTCAATAATATTAGAAATAAGAAAAAATTAATGCTTAAAAAAGATAAGCTTTTTAACCAAATATTTGGATTTAAAAATGTTTCTTTGTCTATATTTGCGACCTTAGTTATCAAAAATGAATCATAAATCTATCCAGCTTTTGCTGAAAATATATATAACTTCACTCCTACTTTTTGCTTGTACCAATAAAAAAAAAGGAGATTTAGCCGACAATTACTATGACAATGGTGATACCTTAGCGCATATCATCCCTTCAAGAAATGAATTTAAAAAATTACCAGCCCATTTTGTAGCGTCAAAGAGCGCCACTATTGATCATTTTTTTAATAAACATTGGTCATTAGAAAACAGTAATATTAGTTTTCTTGTTGCCAAAGACGGGCAAATTATATATGAAAAATACCAAGGCTATGCCAATAAAAACAAAGGAACGAATATCACAAGTACAACTCCAATTCATATTGCATCTGTAAGTAAAGTACTAACGGCAACAGCTATTTTGGAACTTGTAAATGCCAAAAAAATTGATTTAGATCAAAAAGTAAACACTATTTTAAAGCAGTTTCCTTATCCCGAAATCACAATAAAAACATTGTTGAATCACCGAAGTGGTATGCGTAATTACGCTTATTTCACTGAAGACAAAGGAGTTTGGGACAGAAAAACGCCCTTTACCAATGCAGATTTACTTCGCGTTTTAGGTGAAAAACAAATTAAATTAGAATCTCCTACGAATAAACGATTTGCTTATTGCAATACTAATTATGCCATTTTAGCTTTAATAATTGAAAAAACAACAGGTTTAAAATATGGTGCTGCAATGAAACGAATGATTTTTGATCCGCTTGGAATGAAAGACACTTATGTTTTTGATTATGAAAAAGACAGAAAAACGGCTGTTCCATCCTATAAAGGCAACAATTTAGAACTGGCTTATGATTATCTTGATGCCGTTTATGGAGACAAAAACATATATTCTACTCCCAGAGATTTATTAAAATTTGATATGGCTAGAAATGCACCAACATTTTTAAATCCTCAACTTAGAAATGAAGTCTTTCAAGGATATAGTAACGAACATAAAGGCACCAAAAATTATGGTTTAGGGATACGAATGATTGACTGGGAAACAGGGCAACATTTTTATTTTCATAATGGTTGGTGGCATGGAAATACTTCTTCGTATGTAACTTTAAAAAAAGAAAATGTAACTATAATTGCATTGTCAAACAAGTTTAGTAAAATGACTTATAAGGTAAGAGATTTGGCACCATTATTTGGCGACTATCCTTTTAAATTAGACAAAGACGAATTAGGGGAATAGTTTTTTTTCAGTTGAATTAATCCCTATATTTGCAAACCAAATTTAGATTTAGATTTTTGTGTATTGAATTCAAAATATACCATTCAAAATTTAAAATAATAAAAAAAGGGGTCGACTGGTTTTGACAGCAAGTCGAATTGAAAAGTAAGCACGTCGAGAACTGGGACAATTCTCGTAAATAAAAGGTTTCAAACATTTTACACGGCGAAGGAAACTACGCTCTTGCTGCATAACCCGAATCATAGTAAGGTTAGCCTCGTCCTACAAGGTAGGAAAGCAGGATTTCTCTCGAAAGCTTTGGTTTATAGCGGTCGATAAAGAGGAATCGTAAAGATAAACCTAAGAACAGTGGAGCTTTGGAGCTGTTACAAAAATTTAAGAAGATAAGCATTGTGTGGCTGTTTCTGGCCTCTCTCAATGACGAAAACTCAATCAGGAAATAAGCGTGTAGAAAGTTTTTTAGTTGCTTGTTTGGACCCGGGTTCGATTCCCGGCGACTCCACTAGAGTGGACAACTCGATTTTTTTCGATAATTGTCCACTTTTTTCGTTTTGTAAATCCTTGTCAAATTGTTGTAATAAAATAATACCTATTTTTACAATTCAGATTTATATTTTGTATCAAATTTCATTATCGCCTTTCTTAATTAAATTGAGTCTGGTTGTTTTATCTTAATTTTTGAATCATGAAAGCTTTTTTATTTTTTTTGTTATCAATCTGTTTTATAAATGGAAGTATTGCTCAAGAGGAATATAAGAAAACAGTTGATAGTTTGTTGTTGGAAATAAATAAACCTCAGCAAGATACAGCGAAAATTTCCAGTTACTATGCCATTAGCAAAGCTTATTTAGCATTTGACACCAATGCATCTAATGTGTATTGTGAAAAACTATTGACTCTTTCTAAAAGAACAAATAATTTAAAAGGATTAGGCAATTACTATCTCTTGAAAACTAAAATTCTCACTATTGAAGGCAAAATAGAAAAAGCCCTATTGTATGTAGAAAAAGCAATCGAAATATGCAAAAAAACAAAATTTAAAAAAGGGTACTTTTCAGCATTATATTCCAAAGCATTTTGCTTGGCTCAATTAAATAAATTTGCAGCATCGGAGCAAGTGCTCACATTTGCCATTAAAGAAATGATTCAAATCAAATACTCAAAAAAAAGTGATTTTTATTTTCTATCAGGCTGTTTGTATTCAAGGGAAAATAAATATCATTTAGCTTTATTGAACTTTAAAACCGCTATTTCGGAATATCGAAAATCGAAAAAAAATGGAGGTGTAGTTCTTTGTTATTTAGAAATGTGTACAATTTATAGTAAAACAAATCAATTGCCAATAGGTATGAAATATATTGATATGTGCATACAACAACTCTCCCTAAACAAAACTATACCCAAACAAACCGAAGCTATTTTTTATGTTAAAAAAGGAGAGTTTTTAAATAAAATGAATAACTATTCGGAGGCTTTACCCCTATTAGAAAAAGGATTGAAAATAAATCTAGAAATTGGAAACAAGAGTTTTATAGCCAATAACTATTATCAATTTGCGGAAACCTATTATGGTCTCAAAAATTATAAAAAAGCAATAGCAATATGTAAAGATGGTCTTAAATATAATGATGAAACAGCAACTATTGATCTGAATTATATGCTCGGAAAAACGTATTTTAAATTGGGAAGCCTTGCAACTGCAAAAGCCTTTCAATTGAAAGCTTTGAATCTAATCAATACTAAAGAATACTTTCAAAACGAAGTGTCAAAAAGTTTTATATACGAATCGCTAGCCGATATAGAATACCGATTAGGGAATTATAAAATGGCTTACTCATATAATAATTATCATACAGAATTTGAAAAGCAATTATTGATTTATGAACGAGAAAGTAAAGTTTCGGAATTGCTTACTCAATTTGATGTAAATGAAAAAGATATTGCGAATAAAAATCTTACTATTGCAAACCAAAAAAGAGCAATTGAATTGCAACAGCAAAACAATTTTATTAGAATTATTTCTTATGGAATGATAGCTTCAATATTATTACTGACTGTATTATTAATTAGTTTTCAAATAAACAGAAAAAAGAAACTCCTATTAGCAAAGCAAAATCAAATAATTGCTGACAAAAATATATCCTTAGAATTATCTCAAAAATTATTACAAAAATCATTAACCGAAAAAGAAGTCTTACTCAAAGAAATTCATCATAGAGTCAAAAATAATTTACAATTGGTAATGAGTTTACTCAACATTCAAGCTCGACAAAATGAGTGTGTGCCATTAAAACAAGTGGGTTGTAATTTTGTAGATGATTTTATTGAAAAAGGACAATCTAGAATTTCAGCAATGGCTTTAATTCATCAAAACTTATATCAAACAGATAATTTTGACCGCATTGATTTTCAGGAATATATCGAAAATCTAATTGAAAATATAAAAAATTCATTTCATGATAAGGAAAATATTCATTTTGAAATTCAATCCAAAGACATCTTTTTTGATATTGAAACTGCAACACCACTAGGATTGATTTTAAATGAATTAATTTCAAATGCTTTAAAACATGCCTTTCCTAATAATAGTTCGGGAACAATTTCAATTTCTTTAATAAATGTAGGATCAAATATCGAAATTACTTTTTCAGATGATGGAATTGGTATTAAAAACAATTTAAACGCCAAGAAAACATTAGGTTTAGAGTTAGTTCAACTGTTAGTAAATCAAATAAAAGGTACTCTAAATCAAGAAGATTCAAAAGGAACTTGTTATAAAATTGTTTTTAAATCATAAAAAATATATTTTTGTCATTGAAGATTCCCCGCTTTATGAAACCAAATATTATAGTATTAGAAGATGAATTGTTGATAGCCATGGACATCAAAGGTGTTTTGGCAGAAGAAGGATATAATGCTATTATTAATGTAACATCGGTAGAACAAGCTATAGCTGCTATCGAAGAATATAATCCCGTTTTATTTCTAATAGATATCAATTTAAAACAAGACAAAGACGGTATTGAACTTGGTAAATTCTTATTAGAAAAAGACCAAATACCTTATCTTTATATTACTTCGTATGCTGACAAAATAACTTTGGATAGGGTAAAAGAAACTAGACCCTATGGTTATATTGTAAAACCTTTTAAATCGGTTGATATCAAAACTACCATTGCTGTAGTTTTAAATAACTATAGACATCGAAATATTGAAAATCATAGAAAAGAGACTGTAATACAAGATGATACATCATTTGTTATAAAAAAAACAATAGATTATATCAACAACCACATTTCTGAAAAAATTGAAATTGCCCATTTGGTAGAACTTACACATTGGCAAGAACAGCATTTTATACGCATGTTTACCAAACAAATTGGAACAACTCCCTATCAATATATTTTAGAACGAAAAATCGAAAAATCGAAAGGCTTGCTTTTAGAAACTACTTTGCCTATAAAAGATATAGCTTTTGATTTAGGCTTTAGCAGTTATAGCAACTTTTGTAATGCTTTCAAAAAAGCAACTCATAAAACACCGGATACTTTTCGAAAAATATTTGGGTTGCACAATCATTTGTAACTTTCTTATAGTTATCAATCAAGATTCTTCTCTTAATAAATTAACCTCTTTGACTTACTATTTTGAATAAAGTAAGGAAATCTCTTTTGTAATCTCATTTAAAAAATTAGTAAGTGTAAGTTACTTAACATAATAGCAATTTACCAGTTTAATGGTAGCATAATAACGTTGTTTATAAAAATAAAATCGTTAATCGATAGTTCAAGCTAATAATCGATAACATTATTTCAAACATTGACATTAATTTTACAAAAAAGATTCCCCCCAATCTTCTAAAACTTACCTTCATTTACGGGTCAAATACCTTTTAATCTGTAAAAAAAATTCCAAATGATAACTTAGAAAGTTTAAAAAATTGTTTTCCTTATTTACTTGAGGGCAACAAAATTTATAGCAATTATGAATTAATTAAAGTGACAATGGGTACTTGTTTTGAATTCGTTGGGGGATGAGTTTAATTAGATCAAAATACCAATTTGTGTGTGTGCTAGCCCCCACACACACGCACTTTAAAATTAAAAGAAACATTTTATGATTACAACACTTTTAAAATACCTTATTAATTCAGATGATAACCCTTTGCTTTATAGCAATGAAGTGAATTATAGTATAACAAATAATGAAGTAAAATCAGCAGGATTTTTAGAAGTTTATTATAACGCTGAAACCAAAAAATACAGTGTGCATTGTTTCGGAGAAAACACCCTATTAAATAGAAAAGCAAATCCAATAGAAGACAAAGCTACAATAGAATCCTATCTGAATGTTTAAAAAAAAGTAAAATATAAGGGAAGTGCTGAAACCCTAAATAAGTATGCACCATTTAATTCAAATGATTATGAAAAAATTTATTTCCTCCACTTCAAATTACCTAAAGGCTGCTAATTGCAAAGCATTAATTTCAATATTTTTATTATTTTTTTTAAATAATTTGTCTGCCCAAAGCAGTGGAATATATGAAAGCTATGCTATATTGAGTATCAATGGTGGGGCCAACATCTATTATGACATGCAAGCCACTACTGCCAATCCTGATTTACAAGGCAGCAATTTAGGGTCTTTTACATTAGGCACTCATTCTTTAATCATAAAAGGAGGCCAAAACAAAACTTTCAAAAATGGAGGTTGTAATATTAATAGCAGTACTATATATTATAGAATTTACAGAACCGGAATTACACCTGGAAGTTTTGTGAGCATCAACGAGCCTTGGACTGCTGATAATGGAGGAGGCAATCAAACTTGGGAGAGAACTAATGGTTCAACTAATCTTATTAATGGGATTGTTCCTGGAAATTATACACTAGAAATATACTCGAGTGCTGGATATGACTCTTGCGGCTCAGGTACTCACTATTCTTCCAATTCGGGTGCTAATTACAAAGCTAGTTTTACGGTTTTATATGACCCATTATTTCCCGTTTCTATAACTTCTACAATTGGATCTGGTGCGGTTGGATTTACTTATGCTACTTTAAAAGCAGGAATTGATGCCATCAATTCGGGAATTCATACTGGAATTGTAACAATGCAAATCGGCGGAGACACAACCGAAACAGCTACAAGTGTTTTGAATGCTTCAGGTTCAGGAAGTGCCTCTTATACTGCTATTTCTATTCAGCCTACAGGTGGCATAGCAAGAACTATTACAGGAAATATTCCTGCAGGTTTTTCAGTATTAAATCTCAATGGGGCTGACAATGTAACTATTGATGGATTGAATACAAGCGGCAATTCGTTGACTATCTCAAATACGACTATTGCAGCTACTTCAGGCACCTCAACGATTCAATTTATTGGTGATGCTACTAATAATATTGTTCAAAATTGTACAATAAAAGGATCTGGAACGGCTACAGATTCTGGAACAATACTCTTTTCTTCAGGAACTACAATAGGAAATAACAACAATACCATAACCAATAATGCAATTACATCGGCAGGGAATAATTTGCCTACTAATGGCATTTATTCATCGGGTTCAGTAGGTATTGGTAATAATACAAATATTATTTCAAACAACAATATTCAGGATTATTTTAAAGCTACGGCAAATGCTAACGGTATTTATCTGGTTGCCAATAGTGCTAGTTGGACAATTACAGGCAATAAATTCTTTCAATCAGCAGCGCGAAATATATCTGTTGATTTAGTAAACCATAGAGGTATTTTTATTAATACTGGAGAAGGAGGATACGTAATTAGTAATAATACCATTGGTTTTGCTAATGCCAGTGGCACTGGGTTTACTTCTTATTCTAATACAGCTGCAAGTAGTTTTACAGGTATTGAGGTAAATGCTTCTGGAATACTTTCTATTCAAAGTAATACCATTGCAGGCATCAATATGTATGCACCCGGTAATTATTCTGTAATTATAACTGGTAATTTTTACATTACTGCAATAAAAACAGCTGGAACAGCCAGTTTTACCATTGATGATAATACGATTGGTAGCGCCTCAACAGCTCATTCTATTACTGTACAATTTAACGGAGCAATTACTGGGATTCCAAGTTATTTTTATGGTATCTATAACACGGCTACAGGAAATAACATCACGATTACCAATAATAGAATCCTCAACTGTACTAGTGCAGGTTCGTATGCTTCTCGATTTTATGGAATTTATAATTTAAATGGCAGTGATGCAGTAAATATTAGTTCTAATACTATCGACAGTGCAGAACTTTCAGGAACGGGCAGTTTTGAACTTATACGTAATGATGCTGCTGCAAATACACTTTCTATCAATTCCAATATCTTTAGAAATAATGTTGCTGCCTATAGCGCTTCTTCAAGTTTTACCCCTTTGTTTTATGGTATTGCAAATAGAGGAGCTGTAAGTACTTCCATAAACATAAATAGCAATAAGCTTGGAGATATATCAGGAGGTTTGATATCTTATAATACTATTGTAATGGAAGGTTTTTATGGTATTTACAATACAGCAGTTGCAGCTACTGCAAGTTTGACTATTCAATACAACGACTTTAGAGGCATAAGTACCAATAATGGAAGTGGGAATACTTATGACAAATACTTCATTTATAATGAGGCAGCTACACTTTCACAAAATATTAGCTACAATACATTTACTAATATTAATATTCCTTTCAGTTTAAATCTTTATATTATTTCCAATAACGTATCCTTACCTGCTTCTGGTTTTCAAACAGTTACAGAAAATAGTATTGTAGGAACGTTTACAGCTTCATCCATTTGGGGTTCTGCTAAATTATGGTTGTATTATACTGCTGCAAATTCTGCAGCAACTGCAACTATATTCCACACTAATAATAATTTTTCTAATATTACCACTACAGCTTATTATCCTGGAGCAATAATGGGTTGGGTTAATCAAGATACGGGTCTTGCCAATAAAAGCATTTCTACTAATGTATTCTCTAACTGGACAGGAGGAGCTGGAGATGTAACCGCGATGAATCTTGATGGTTTTGGCTCTGGTTCATCAGTTACAGGGAACACTATTTCTAATATTAGTTCAGACCAAAACATAACAGGAATAAAACTAGGGGGTAATAGTAGTGCAGGTACAACAATTAATTCAAATGACATAAGCGGATTAGTTTCATCTGTAAATTATACTAATAGTTTAGTTGTTGGAATTCAAGATGTTGGCACAAACAATGCCAGTTATAAGTCAATTGATGGCAATACAATTCACACCTTATCTGTTGAAGGTACTTCTGCAGGTGTTTATGGTATTAAAAAGGATTTTGATGGAGGAACTGCTGCCATTGTTTCTAATACTATTTATAATTTGTCAGGAACTGGAACAGGATCTCCAACGGCTTGCGGTATTTCTTGCAGAAACAGCGGACTTAATGCTAATATATATAAAAACAAAATATACAATATAGCCGAAAATGGAGTAAGCACGGGAGCCAAGGTATATGGTATTCAAGTTTTAGGTACCTTTCCTCCTCTAGTTTATAACAATATTATTGGAGATTTAAGAGCTCCGAACACATCTAACGACATTGCCATTGTTGGTATTGAGTCTCATGTTACTCCTAGTGCTGACCGTGAGTTTGATATGTTTTCCAATACCATTTATTTGAAAGCGAGTTCTACGGGAACCAATTTTGGTACAGCAGCCATTTATCAGTATGCAAGTGGCAGCCCAAATATGAATGATTTAAAAATTAATAACAATATTTTTATCAACAAATCTACTGCAAAAGGTACTGGAAAAACCGTGGTTTTTCAAGGATCAGGCTATTCTGTAAGCGGATATAATTCAACTTCAAATAGAAATTTATTGTATGCAGGAACTTCAAGCGCCTCTAATCTTATTTACAAAGATTTATCGAATAATCTCGAAACTTTAACGGCTCTTCAAAGTTATCTTTCTCCTAGAGAAAGTAGTTCAAAAACTGGAGACCCAATATTTTTGAGCACTACAGGAGCTGACGCCAATTATTTGCACATTGACCCAACAGATAATACAGGAATAGAAAGCGGTGGACTGGGTAGTTTGACTTACAATACTACTGATTTTGATGGAGACTCTCGTAATCTAACAACTCCAGACATTGGGGCTGATGAAGGCACTTTTGGTTTGCCTGCAATAACTAGTTTTAGTTCGCCATCGCGCTGTGTAGGAACTTACATAACTATTTATGGAAGAAACTTGAATAATGTAACCTCAGTTACTATAGGAGGTACAGCTGCAACTAATGTAAGTGTTGGTACACTTAATGGAGTAACATATGTTAGTGCATTAATTGGCACGGGAACAACAGGAACGGTTACTGTTAACACTTCTACAGGATATTCTGCAACAAGCACAGAAATTTTTACAGTAGATCAACCCACTGTTGCCGGAACTATTTCATTTGCTGGGGGGAGCACTACTCAAACCATGTGTGTTGGAGCTACAGCTTCGGATATAAGCTTAGTTGGAGAAACAGGAACCGTAAAATGGTGGAATTTGAAAAGGGATAATAGCTTGTATGTCTATCAAATAATTACAACTAGTACAACTTTCTCGGATGCATTATTTCCGGGCTATCTTAATATTTCTGACGATAACTTTACCGTTTGGGCAACCGTACAAAGTGGTGCTTGTAATACAGTTAATACTAATACTGTTCATGTAATTGTAACTCCTTACATAGCCGAAACAATCAGTCCTTCGGTTCAAAATATTTGTGTTGGGGGAACCAACTATTCTTTAACAGTATCTAATAATCAAACTGCCGTTTTTCAAAGATCTGATGACTATGCCTTTACTAATCCTGTTGATATTAATAATCCCACTCTTTATCCATTCCAGCTTTATGGGGATGTAATAGGCAACTTGTACGTTACAACATATTTTAGAGCCAAATTCATTGCAGCTGGAGGATGTGTTAGTTATTCTCCAGTTGTAACTGTAAATGTAGATGTTGCTCCTGTTGGCGGAAATCTTACTGGCGATACTTCTGTATGTTATGGAGCTACAAGTGGTTTAATAACTTTAACAGGACAATCAGGCACCATACAAAATTGGGAAAGTTCAGTAAGTCCTTTTCAATTTTGGAATACAATTGCAAACACAACAAATACCTATAATTCTGGTCCATTAACGGAAACTACACAGTTTAGAGCCTTGGTTGGAAACGGAAGTTGCGTCAGTGCTGTTTCATCTACAACAACAGTAACAGTTGGCGCTAACAATGGTGGTCCTATTACAGCTGTTGGCGGCACGGTTTCAGGAGATCAAAGTGTCATTACAGGAACGCAACCCGATACCAATTTAACAGCTGCACCAACAACAGGAACCGTAGCGTATTGGGAAATGGCATCGGATTCCGGATTTAGTTCTCCAACTACAATTAATGTTGTTAGTAACACGCTAACAGGAGCTCAAATAGGTATTTTAAACGCAACTACTTATTTTAGAGCAGTTGTACAAGATGGATGTACGTTTGCAAATTCTACAAATTATGTAACTATAACTGTAAGTAGTGGCTTTACAATGTCTCCAAATCAAGTAATCTGTTTCAACACACAACCTACTGATTTATCAACTACAAATTATTCTGGTTCTATTACAGGTTGGCAAAGTTCGTCAGATGCATTATTTACATCACCTACAGATATAAATGTAACTGCTGCAACTCTTTCAGGTGCTTCAATTGGTAATTTATCCGCGACCACATATTTTAGAGTCGTTACGAATAATGGAGCAAACAATTATTCACCAGCTATTACTATTAGTATCACAGCTGCTCCAACAGCTGCAACGTTAGGTTCTAACTCCCCTATTAACGCTGGAAGTACCATTTTACTAACTGCTACAACTCCTATAGTTTCAAATGGCTACACAATGAATGGAAATAGTAGTGTTGCATTTATAGACATTAGTGGAACTGGAACCGATATTTCAGGAATATCAGACGATTCTACTCATCCTTTAATCATTCCGTCATTTACCTATAATAATGTAGCATATACCGATGCTACCGTTACGAATAATGGTGCTTTAGTTTTAGGTTCGCAAGCTGCATCCATTGGATATCAAAATAATGGGCTACCGGATGTAGGTAACAACTTTAATCTACAAACGGCTATCTGTGCCAATTGGGACGATTTATTTCCTGATGGAACAACTTCTATTAAAACACAAACAGTGGGCAGTAAATACATCGTTCAATGGACGAACGAACAGTACATTAGTTATCAAGGTGCTGGTCAATATGTTACTTTTCAAATTCAATTGGATACTACCAATGGTCAAATCCATTTGGTGTATCCGGATGTTACAGTAGGAAATGCTTCTTATGATGGCGGTGCTAGTGTTACTATTGGTTTGAATTTTAGTGATACTTCAGGCATCCAATTCTCTAATCAAACAGCTAGTTTGGTGGATGGACAAAGTATAACTTTTAGCCCCGCAGGTGCTGGAAATGCAGTTTCTTATTCATGGGTTGGACCAAATGGATTCTCATCTATTGATCAAAACCCGAGTATTACCAATTGTACAGCATTAGCAGGAGGTACTTATACAGCAACAGTAACTGACAGTATTACGGGTTGTCAAAATTCTACTACTATTGATATAACTTTGAATACTTTACAATATACTCAAATTCCAGACACTAATTTTGAGCAACGTTTGATTGATTTGGGTTATGATGATAATATTGACGGTCAAGTATTAACGGCTAACATTAGTGGACTAACATCTTTGGATGTAGCATCTTTAAATATTACAAGTTTAACTGGAATTCAAGATTTTGCTGCTTTACAGACATTATATTGTCAATCAAACAGTTTAAGTTCACTAAATTTAACTTCAAATACTAGTTTGAATTATTTAAATTGTAGTCAAAATAGTAATTTGTCCAGTTTAAATCTAAATGGATTGACGAATTTAACCACTTTATATTGTGGTCAAGATAGTTTACCTGCCCTTAATTTATCCACAAATACAAGCTTAACATATGTGGATTGTTGGGCAAATCAACTACAGTATCTGAATGTAAAAGGATTATCAAATTTAACAGAATTGCATTGTAACGCTAATTCCTTAACTAATTTAGATTTGTCAACAAATAGTAATATGGCTTATTTAGATTGTCAAGTAAACCAATTAACGGCTTTAAGTTTAAATCCTAGTAGTCCATTTACAAATATTTATTGCGG
The DNA here is from genome assembly GCA_903879875.1 of uncultured Bacteroidota bacterium. Lineage (GTDB taxonomy): Bacteria > Bacteroidota > Bacteroidia > Flavobacteriales > Flavobacteriaceae > Flavobacterium. Next base: position 5,059 of record CAIRNC010000447.1, on the reverse strand, counting down.
ATATAATACTGCTTTATCCAATTTAGACGTAACCTCATTTTCAACTTTAACAGACTTTTTTATAGTAGGTGACCCTTTTACGTATTTAGATTTAAGACAAAATACTAATTTAACGTTCTTCAATGCTCAGTCTTGCACTTCTTTGTCTTGTATATTAGTAGCAGATCAACCTGCGGCTGTAGCAGGCTCAGGTATTTATAGCGGCTGGACTGTTGATAATTTTTCTATATATTCTGGTAGCCCAACCAATAGCGCTGATTCTGGTACAGTTTCAGGAGATCAAACCATTCTTGCTGGAACACAAGCAACTCCTTTAAATGCCTTTCCAAATGTAGGAACCGTAATTTATTGGCAAAAAGCCACCGATATTGCATTTACTTCACCTGTTACAATTGCTAGTACAAATACGATATTGTATGGGAATGAAATGGGCAACTTAACTACTACCACTTATTTTAGAGCGGTAGTGCAAGACGGGTGTTCTATTGCCTATTCCACAAACTTTGTAACTATTGACGTTACAGGAACTGCTGGACCTTATACTACTATTCCAGACCCTAATTTTGAGTTAAGCTTGATGCAACAAGGCTATGACGATATTTTTGACGGTCAAGTATTGACTAGTAGTATCAGCGGATTAACTTATTTAGATGTATCAAATAAAAATATAGCTGATTTAACAGGTATTCAAGACTTTGCTGCCTTGCAGACTTTGTATTGTTATTCTAATAATTTGACATCATTAAATTTAACATCTAATACTAATTTGACCTATTTTGATAGTGATACTAATGCCAATTTAGCGACTTTAAATGTTGCTGGATTGACCAACTTAACAGGAATTGATTGCTACTCCAGTGGTTTGACCAATTTGGATTTAACTACGAATAGCAGTTTAAATTATTTAGATTGCAGTAGCAATTCTTTAACTAATTTAAGTTTTAGTCCTTTAAGTCCATTTTCAATACTAAATTGCAATAACAATTTATTGACAACGGTTGATGTAACACCTTTTTCTAACTTAAATACTTTTTATTGCAATTCAAATCAATTAGTATTGTTAGATATAAGCCAAAATCCAAACTTAAATATTTTTAATGCTACTAGTAATCCTACTTTATCTTGTATCAAAGTAGACAATGTGGCAACTGCATTAGGTCAACCTAGTTGGTATGTTGATGGTACTGCAGCTTATTTTGATGGTACAACTCCAGGTACAGCGGTAGCCGGTACCGTTACAGGTGACCAAAGTATAGTTTCGGGAACACAGCCTGCAAGTTTGACAGCAAGTACAGTTACCGGTACAGTTGTCTATTGGCAAAAAGCCGTAGATGCTGCTTTTACTACACCAATAACAATAGCGAGCACATCTATCACCTTGACTGGAGCCACAATAGGTACTTTATCAGCTACTACTTATTTTAGAGCGGTGGTACAAGACGGTTGTTCTATAGATTATTCTTCCAACTATGTAACAATAATTGTTACTGGTGGAGGTGGCTTAATTTATACCTTAATCCCAGACCTGAATTTTGAACAATATTTAATCAATCAAGGCATTGACACCAATCCTGTTCCTGATGGTAGAGTATTAACAAGTGCTATAAGTGGATTAACTTCATTAAATTTATTCAACCTTGGTATTGCAGATTTAACTGGTTTGCAAGACTTTGTTAGCTTGACCAGCTTAGATTGTAGATTGAACACTATCAGTAGTTTAAATGTAACTACTTTGACCCAATTGACCGATTTGCATTGTGGCTACAGCACGTTAACAGGTGGGTTAGATATCAGTCAAAATATGGCTTTAACAACACTAGAGTGTGTTTATGCTGGATTAACTACAATAGATGTAGCAAATCATACAAATTTGACTAGCTTGACACTTCAAGGCAATTCATTAACTTCTATAGATATAGCTGCTAATACCAATTTAAGTTATTTAGATGTTACTAGTAATTTATTACCTTCTCTAAATGTATCAACCAATTTGAGTTTAACAACATTAAATGCTTCATCTAATCAACTTACAGCAATTGATGTTACAGTAAATACAGCTTTAACAACTTTAAGTGTAAGTACTAACCCAATTAGCACTTTAAATGTAAGTTCAAATATAAATTTACAATTTTTAAATGTTCAATCGACAAATTTAACAACACTTGATTTAGCCACAAATACCCAATTAACAAGACTAGAGGGAGGCTATTGTCATTTTACTACATTGGATTTGACACATAATCCTCTTATGCAGCGTGTATGGGTAAATGACAATCAATTGACTAGCATAACAGGTACCGAAACTATGACTCAATTAAGCGAAATAGGTTTCTATAATAATTTATTAACTGAAGTAAATGTTTGTTCAAGTACAAATATCTTTTATTTACAAATTTTTGGTAACAATTTAACCACTGTAGATGTTAGTAATAGTTCCGTGTATTACTTAAATACGTTGCCCGGTAATGCAGGTTTAACAACCATATATGTCAATAATGTAGCAGCAGCCAACGCTCAACCAACAAACTTATGGATAAAAGACGCTGCGGTAAATTACATTTTAGGAGGCAATGCCGTAGGTGGTACTTTGGATAGCACTACCGCTTGCACTGGAACCAATAATAATACCTTAACTCTATCAGGTTATACAGGAAAAATAGTGAAATGGCAATCGTCCACTACCGCTGATTTTTCGGCTAATGTTACTGATATTGCCAATAGTGTTGAAACTTTAACGGTAACCAATCTTGATGTTACAACCTTTTACAGAGCAGTTTTATTCAATGGAACTTGTTCAGCAGATGCCTATAGTACTATAGGATCGATAAACGTAATAGCAGCTTCTATTGGAGGAACAACATCTGGAAATGCCACTATTTGTGCTGGTACGCAAGCCTCCGATATCGTTTTATCAGGAAATACAGGTTCAGTAGTAAAATGGCAATCGGCTACAACTGCTGATTTTTCGGGAACGGTTACTGATATTACTTCCGCTTCAACTACCTTGTTAGGTTCCGTTATAGGAAACGTATCCGACACAACTTATTATAGGGCTGTTGTTCAAAATGGTTCTTGTACTGTAGCAAATTCATCAACTGCCACAATGTCTATTCCAAACACAACTTGGGATGGAAATGCATGGAGCAATGGTGAACCAAATGCTTTAACCTCAACGGTTATTACAGGGAATTATTCCTCAACAGGAAATTTATATATGTGCAATTTAACAGTAAACAATGGAGCCGTAGTAGTTATAAATCCTGGTGATAATTTTGTTGTTACTAGAAAAGTAACTGTTGTAACAGGTTCATCATTAACAGTGGAAAGCAATGCCAATCTTGTTCAAATAGATAATATAGCTGACGAAGGAAATATTATAGTAAAAAGGGATACCAATCCTTTGAAACGTTTGGATTATAACTTATGGTCAACACCAGTTACGGGACAAAACTTATTTAATTTTTCACCCCTAACTTCAGTTTCAAGTACTGTAAGTAGATTTTATTCTTATAATCCTACAACGGATCAATATTCGTATATTTTTAATCCTGAAAATTATACATTCAATCCAGGTGAAGGTTATTTAATTCGAGTTCCAAACACATGGTCTGATACAACGCCTGCTATTTTTCATGGGCAGTTTGGTGGAGTTCCAAATAACGGAGATTATAATTTTTCTGTAGTGAGTAATGCCTACAATGCTATAGGAAATCCATATCCTTCAACTATTAATGCAGATTTATTTATTGATACCAATAACATTCAAGGTGCAATTTATTTTTGGAGAAAAACTAACAATACCAATACATCATCTTATGCAACTTACACAAAAGCAGGCGGAACTAGAAATACCGAATATACTTTGCTAGAACCAGGTAATATTTTTAATCCAAACGGTTTAACTCCAAATGGAACGATTCAAGTTGGACAAGGGTTTATTACAAGAACCTCAGCCTCAACCCTTCATTTCAATAACACAATGCGCGTAACCAATAACGCCAATCAATTTTTAAGAACTGGGATTGAAAAAAATAGAATTTGGTTAAATGTAATATCAAATACCAACTCCAATCAATTGTTAATTTCCTATATGACAGGAGCTACAAATGGAGTTGATGCTGCAATTGATGGAAAATATGTAAATGATTGTCAGACTGCTTTGACTACCTATTTAGATAATTCAGAATATATCATTCAAGGAAGGGCATTACCGTTTGTGGATACGGATGTAGTGCCATTGACATTTAAAACAACTACAGCGGGTAACTATGAAGTATCCATTGACCATGTGGATGGGTTGTTTTTAGGTAATCAAAACATTTATATAAAAGACAATTTTACTGGAGAAGTACATGATTTAAGACAAAGCGCTTATACCTATGCTTCGAATGTAGGAGTTTTCAATAACCGTTTTGAGATTGTTTATACTAGTTCACCTTTAAGCACTCAAAATCCTGTTTTTAATGAGAATAGCATCATTATTTATAAACAAAATGAGGTGTTAAACATCAATTCAGGAAATGTAAGCATGCAAACCGTTAAAATTTATGATGTTCGTGGTCGATTGGTGTATCAACAAAAAGATATCAACACAACAACACTTGCTATTAAAGATTTGAACGCTGCTCAACAGGTTTTAATTGTTCAAGTTACTTCAGCCGATAATAAAATAGTTAGCAAAAAGATAGTGTATTAACAATAAGTAAAATTAGATTATTTGTACTTGCTATAACAGGAAGTACAAATAATCAAGTATGTATATTTTTCAATCATGAAAATAAAAATTTCAAAACTACTACTCACTTTTTGTCTATTTACAAATTTTGTAATGTTAGCACAACCAGGTGATACCGATGGAACTCCTACTGACAATTTAGAAGGAACTGATCCATTAGCTCCAATAAATAGTTATATACTTATAGTAGCATTGATTGGAGTACATTTTGCATTTGCAACTTTAAAAAAACAATTCAAATTAATGAAAATGAAGTAAATGCAAATACTCAAAAATTAGTCCATTACCGACAATTGAAACCAGATTTAAAATTATAATTTACAT
>CAIRNC010000446.1 GCA_903879875.1 uncultured Bacteroidota bacterium | reverse complement strand
GCAGACGATGTAGAAACTTTTGATTCTGATAAAAAAATCAAACATTATAGGTATGCCTTAGAAGGGTTTTATGCCCGAACCAACATGATTTGGCTTGATGTTTTAGAAGTATTCGCTCGAAATCATTCCAATGTAGTTCCCGTTTTAGATGATGATAATGCTTATGTTGGTTATTATGAAATTGCGGATATTATTCGTTTTTTTAACGACACGCCCTTTCTAAAAGAGCAAGGGGCAATTCTAATTGTTGAAAAAGCAATTAACGATTATTCGATGGGACAAATTATTCAAATAATTGAAAGCAATAGCGGAAAAATATTAGGGCTTTTCGTATCTAATACTACTGTAGAAACCATTCAAGTTACCATAAAGTTAACTCTTGGAGGCGTAAATGAAATTATTCAAAGCTTTAGACGCTACGGATATGATATTATTTCCAATCATAACGAAGACAATTATTTGAATAACCTGAAAGAGCGTTCGGATTATTTAGAAAAATATTTAAATATATAAGCACCAATAGATGAAAGTAGCTATTTACGGGCAGTATTATCAAAACAGTACCGAACCTATTATTAAAGATATTTTTGAATTCTTCAACAAACATGATGTGGAGATGGTTATAGAAGCTGCTTTTTTAGTTACTTTAAATGAAAAGCAAATTATAAAAAATGACTATAAAACATTCGCTACTTATAATGAGTTGGATGCCAGTTTTGATATGATGATTAGCATTGGTGGCGACGGTACGATACTTCGAGCAGCTACATTGGTCAGAGATTCGGGCATTCCTATTTTAGGCATTAATGCTGGAAGATTAGGGTTTTTAGCCTCTGTTCAGAAAGAAAACATCGATTTATTTTTGCAATTTGTAATTGATAAAAAGTTTTCCATTTCAGAACGTACCTTAATAAGTATTTCAAGTGAACCCGAAATTCAAGAAATTACAGCGCTTAACTTTGCTATGAATGAAATTTCTGTTAGTCGAAAAGATACTACTTCGATGATTACAATTGAAACCTATTTGAATGGAGAATACCTCAATTCTTATTGGGCCGATGGACTAATTATTGCTACACCAACCGGTTCAACCGGATATTCTATGAGTTGTGGTGGCCCTATACTAACTCCCGATGTGCAAAGTTTAGTTATCACTCCAATAGCACCACATAATCTTAATGCCAGACCGCTTGTAATCCCTGATTGTACCGAAATCAGATTGAAAGTTTCAGGTCGCGAGCCTTTTTATTTGGTTTCTTTAGACTCAAGAATCGCTTCAGTTGAAAATGATGCCATTTTGACGATAAAAAAAACACCCTATAAAATAAAAATGGTTGAAATTACTGAAGAAACCTTTCTAAAAACGCTACGAAATAAATTACTTTGGGGCGAAGACAAGCGCAATTAGTATTTTTTCTTGCCTACGATATACGATAACACTTGGTTTTGTCGTTAAATAGCTATCGAATTCAAAATTCGTTAATCATAGAAGACTTGTAATTGCTATAAAAAGCACATATTTAGTAATTTCTCCATTGATTAGTAGTCAGAATTAGTATATTTGCACGCTATTTTTAAACCAATGAATAGAATTTTTGTACTGTTTTTTTGCTTGGTTACGTTTTCATTTACAAATGCACAGATTCATGAAGTAGGTATATTTGTAGGAGGAAGTAATTTTATTGGCGATGTCGGGAAAACCAATTATATAAGTCCAAATGAAACCGCATTTGGTTTGTTGTATAAATGGAATAAAAGTCCCTATCATTCTTGGCGATTTTCTTATACACAAGCTAGAATTTCAGGACAAGACAATAAATCATCTTCACCGAATCGAATAGCACGAAATTATGATTTTGTAAATTCAGTTAATGAATTTTCAGCAGGTTTGGAATTTAATTTCTTTGACTTTAATTTACATGGTTTTGATAAAAAATTCACGCCTTATGTTTTTGGAGGATTGAGTTATTTTAGATACAATTCGCTGTATTATGCGAATGGCGTGGCGCTTTTTGATCAAAAAAATTATTCAGTGGCTATTCCAATGATACTTGGAATAAAATCGAATATTACTAGAAATATTATTCTAGGATTTGAAGTAGGAGCTCGTTATACCTTTGCAGATGATATTGATGGGAGCAATCCAAAGAAAAATCAATTTAAAAGTCATAAATTTGGAGATTTAAATAGTAATGATTGGTATGTGTTTTCAGGGCTTACACTTACTTACACATTTGGAAATAAACCTTGTTATTGCGCAGATTAAAAATGATTTCAGCAGATACTATAGATAAAGATAAGTTGCCAAAACACCTAGCAATCATAATGGATGGCAATGGGCGTTGGGCAAAACAAAAAGGATTTTTAAGGGTTTTTGGTCATGAAAGCGGCACTAAAACCGTTAGAGTTGTTGTTGAAAGTTGCGGGAAATTAGGCATACAAAATCTTACATTATATGCGTTTTCAACCGAAAATTGGAATCGCCCAAAACTTGAAGTGAATGCCATAATGAAAATTATAATTAATTCTCTCAAAAAAGAATTAAACACATTCATGGACAATAAGATACAATTGAAATGTATTGGAAATACCGATTTACTACCCAAATCCTTACAAAAAGAATTGTCCGAAGTAATCAACAAAACCAAAGATAATTCTAAAATGACATTGACTTTGGCTATCAACTACGGTTCAAGAGAAGAAATTGTAAATGCCATTAAAAACATCAGTGATAAAGTTAAAAATAATATAATTTCAATAGACACTATTGACGAATCAATTATTAATGAGCATCTTTACACGCAGAATTTACCAGATGTAGATTTATTAATACGAACAAGCGGCGAACACCGTATTAGCAATTTTTTGCTCTGGCAAATAGCTTATGCAGAATTGTATTTTACAGATGTTTTATGGCCAGACTTTACAGAGCAAAATTTATATGAGGCTATCATTAGTTATCAAAAAAGAGAGAGAAGATTCGGAAAAACAAGTGAACAAATTAAATAATTTTTTAGTGTTAAATAAACGCATACAACTATTCATTACAGTATTACTATTTGGATGTATTTCTCTAGTAAAAGCTCAAGACAGAGTGCCTTTTGATCAAGGAACGGAATACATTTTAGCAGATGTGAAAGTGACTGGAAAAGTAAGTTTTAATCAACAAACTATCGTAACATTTGCTGGTCTTGAAAAAGGACAAAAAATCACTGTTCCAGGAGAAGAAATCAGTAATGCTGTAAAAAAATTAGGTAAACTTGGACTTTTTAGCACGATTGACTTTTTTACCAATAAAATCGATGGAGATAGTATCTTTATAGAATTAAACATCGTTGAATTGCCAAAATTGAGCGAAGTTAAAATTGTAGGGGTTAAAAAATCAAAAGTCGAGGCACTTATTAAAGACAATAACCTTACCAAAGGAAAAATTGTAAATGAAAACCTGATAACTACTACTCGAAATTATATTGAAAACAAATATAAAAAAGATGGTTTTTACAATACAAAAGTACACATCAATACCATTCCAGATACTACAAGCGGTAATCAGGTAAAAATGTTGGTTGATATTGAAAAAGGAGATAAAGTAAAAGTGAAGGAAATTGTTTTCTCTGGAAACAAAAAAATGTCCAACAGCAAATTGCTTAAAGCTATGAAAAATACAAAAGAACGAAATGTTTTACGTATATTCAAAGCTTCAAAATACATTAAAGATAAATACAAAGAAGATTTAGAAAACATAGTTGAAGTCTATAAAGAAAAAGGATATAGAGACGCTAGAATAGTTTCGGACACAACATTTTATGATCCAAAAACCAATAAAATTGCTATTAAAGTAAATCTTGAAGAAGGAAATAAGTATTATTTCGGAAAAATTAAATTTTTAGGGAATACTATTTATACAGATGAAGGTTTAAATCGAATGCTTGGAATTAACAAAGGGGATGTTTATAATGGCGTTTTACTTGAAAAAAGAATTGCCGATAAAACAAAACCGGATGGTGATGACATTACCAATTTATACCAAAATAATGGCTATTTATTTTCAACGATTAATGCCGTAGAAACCAAAACAGCAAATGACACAATAGATTTTGAAATCAGAATTATGGAAGGGCCATTGGCTTATTTTAATAAAATTTCGGTAGTGGGTAACGATAAAACAAATGACCGTGTTATTTATAGAGAATTAAGAACTAAACCAGGTCAAAAATATAGCAAGGAAGACCTTGTACGTACAATTAGAGAAATTGGTGCTTTAGGTTTTTTTGATCCAGAAGCCATTGACCCAAAATTTAAAAACGTCGATGCTGCGGCTGGTACTGTTGATATCGAGTATAATTTAGTAGAAAAAGGATCAAGTCAAATTGAACTTCAAGGAGGTTATGGTGGCGGTGGTTTTATAGGTACTTTAGGGTTGTCTTTTAATAATTTTTCCGCAAGAAATTTATTTAATAAAGATGCCTATAAACCTTTACCTATGGGAGATGGACAAAAAGTTGCTTTGCGTTTACAAGGGAGTAGTTATTTCCAAACTTACAGCTTGTCTTTTTCTGAACCATGGTTCGGAGGTAAAAAACCAGTAAGTTTTAGTACATCACTTTCTTATAGTCAACAGTTTCTGAACAATTTTCAAACAGGAGCTGTAGATAGAAGTCGAAGTTTTAATATTATTTCGCTTTCTGTTGGCCTAGCAAAAAGATTAACTGTTCCAGATGATTCATTTGTTCTTTCTCAAGCATTAAGTTTTCAATATTACGATTTGAATAATTATAACACTGGTTTGTTTACCTTTGGAAATGGATCTTCAAGAAATTTAGCATACACCATAGGTTTGAGTAGAAGTGATAAAGGGACAAATCCAATTTTTCCAATGTACGGTTCAGATGTTAGTATTTCTGCTAAATTTACTCCTCCATACTCTATGTTTAATGGTGTGGATTATTCAAAATTGGGAGACTTGCTGGAAAATAAATTACGTTATTCAGCGACTTCAGGATTGCCAAAGACGCAAGATATTAATGCTCCAATTATCGCCGAAGGAGATTTAATAAAAGAAACTTATGTTGGGTCAGGAGTTTATGAAAAAGTAGAAGAAGCTGATTATTTAACTGCTGCCACCGATCGTTCAAAAGTGGATCAGAGAAAATTCAATTGGTTGGAATATTATAAAATTAAAATAAAAGCCGATTGGTATACTAAACTATATGATAAATTAGTTTTACGTTCGTTAGCGGAATTTGGGTTTTTAGGAAATTATAACTCATCAAGAGGCGATGTGCCTTTTGAAAGATTTTTTGTTGGAGGTGATGGATTAGCTAATTTTGCATTAGATGGAAGAGAGGTTATTCAATTAAGAGGATATCCAAACCAATCATTAACGCCAATTGATAGTAATGGAAGCCAAAATGGGGCAACCATTTATAATAAGTTTTCATTTGAATTACGTTATCCTATAACATTGAAGCAAGCAGCATCAATATACGCATTGACCTTTTTTGAAGCAGGTGCTGGATATGATAATAATATTGCAAACAAACATTATAATCCTTTCGTTTTACAACGTTCGGCTGGATTTGGTTTAAGAATATTTATGCCTGCTTTCGGATTGCTAGGAATAGATTTCGGACATGGATTTGACCCTAAAGAAGGGGCTACGCAACCTAACGGATGGGAAACGCATTTCATTATTGGGCAACAATTTTAAGTCATTCAAAACGATTTTTTTAATAAAATTTTTTAGTTATGAGAAAACATTTTATATTGCTAACTTTTATTTTTTCAATTTCTTTTACTGCTTTAGCGCAATCGGGTAAAAGTATTCGAATCGGTTATATTGATATGGAATACATTTTACAAAATGTTCCTGAATATGCCGAAGCGAACAACCAGTTAGAGCAAAAAGCTCAAAAATGGAAGCAAGAAATGGAAGTGAAAAAAAATGAAATCACTAAGCTTGAAGATGCATTTAAGCTTGAAAGGGTTTTGTTGACAAAAGAATTAATTGTTGAAAGAGAAGAAGCAATTGCGGCTTTACAAGCAGAGTTGGTTGAATATCAGCAAAAAAAATTCGGGCCAACAGGGGAGTTAATTGTTCAAAAATCGGTACTAGTAAAACCAATTCAAGATCAAATTTTTGCCGCAGTGCAAGATTTAGCCGAAGTAAAAAAATACGATTTTATCTTCGATAAATCATCTGATTTAACGATGCTGTTTGCTCAGAAAAGGTTTGACATTAGTGATCAAGTGATTAAAAAAATAACAGCTTCTGCACGAAGAAGTCAAATGACTAAAAAACAGATAAAAGAAGAAGAAGCTAAAGAATATAAAGAAAATCTTGAAGATGCAAATCCAGGTTTAGCCGAAAGACAAAAAAAGCTTGAAGAACGAAAAGTGGCTAGAGAAAAAGCAATTGAAGATAAAAAGTTGGCTGCTGAAGAAAAAAAGAATGCGGCTGATGCAAAAAGACAACAATTAAAAGACGAAAAAGAAGCCAAGAAAAACGGTACCGTTGTTCCAGAAAAAGTGGTAAGCAAAACGGTGAAAGAAAATTCAGCCAAAACGGAGGCAAAATCAACAACAGCTGATGCCAAGGCAAATAATGCAGAAGTAAAAAAAGAAGCAAATGAAAAAATAATTGCTGACAGAGAAGCTGCTAAAAAAGCCGTTTTAGAAGCAAGAACGAAATCACAAGCGGAAAGACAAAAAGCAATAGAAGATAGAAAAGCTAAAGTTTTAGCAGATAGAGAAGCTGCTAAAAAAGCTAAAGATTCAATTAAAAACAATAAATAAATACAAACAATAATTAATTACTTACTTTAATATTTTAAAAATGATGAAAAATCTAAAATCTTTATTAATCGTTGCCGTTTTAGTATTCGGAACAACCCTTGCAACTGCACAAAAAGTAGCTCACGTAGATGTGAGTGAAATCATGACTAAAATGCCTGCTATTCTAGACGCTCAAAAACAATTGGAAAAATTGAGTCAAACCTATCAAGCCGATTACAAAACAATGGGTGATGAATATCAAGCCAAAGTCAAAAAATACGAAGCTGAAGCTACAACCGTTTCTGAAAAAATGAATATTGAACGACAAAAAGAGGTGGCTGATATGGAAAAAAGAATTCAAGAATTTGGTCAAACTGCTCAAAAAGAATTGCAAACTAAAGAGTCTGACATGATGAAGCCTATTGAAGAAAAAGTGAAAACGGCTATCCAAAAAGTAGGTAAAGCTAAAGGGTTTCAATATGTATTAAACTCCGCGGGTCTTTTACTTTCTGATGGGCCAAATTTAACTGCTGATGTTAAAAAAGAATTGGGTTTCTAAAAAATCGAATTGAAATAATATAAAAACTGCTCAACCGTTACTTCGGAATTGAGCAGTTTTTTTTATATTTGTTATCATGAATAGTAATAATAATCCCATTGGTTTGTTTGATTCTGGAATTGGAGGAACTTCAATTTGGAAACAAATCCATGTGCTTATGCCTAACGAAAATACTATTTATTTAGCAGACAGTAAAAATGCTCCTTACGGACAAAAAAGCAAAGATGAAATTATAGCACTTAGTTGTAAAAACACAGAATTACTTCTAGAAATGAATGCTAAAATCATTGTAGTGGCTTGTAATACCGCTACTACAAATGCAATTACTGTTCTTCGATCGAAATATGACATACCATTTATTGGAATTGAGCCCGCAATTAAACCCGCTGCAAATAATTCTAAAACTCAAACTATAGGAATATTAGCTACGAAAGGCACGCTAAATAGTGCGCTTTTTAACAAAGCGGTAGAAATATATCATACTACTAAAATTATTGAGCAGGTAGGATATGGCTTGGTGCAGTTAATAGAAAGTGGCAGTATGTATTCCCCTGAAATGACTCAATTGCTTCAATCTTATCTCAACCCTATGATAGAAGCAAACATTGATTATTTAGTCTTAGGTTGTAGTCATTATCCATATTTAATACCTCAAATAAAAAAAATACTTCCAAGTCATATAAAAATCATCGACTCGGGAGAAGCAGTTGCAAAACAAACTAAGCATGTTTTAATAGAAAAAACAGGTTTAAATTCATATAATCAAAACTGTGATGCGGTTTTTTATACTAATTCTAGTTCTAAAGTTTTGATTGATATATTAGATAATCAATATAGCGTAATTGAAAAAAATTTTTAATCGATAATTGGAAATAATAAGTCATATTAATTTTTATCCTATCAAAACAGTTACTTTTCAAACTAAATTCTTTTGTTATTTATACAATTGTTTAGAGCAAATTTAACTGAATTCAGGTTTATAAAGCAGTAATGTTTACGCAATCAGAATGTTATATTTTCGAAGTAAATTTTTTACGTAAAAGGCTTGTTTAATTGAATTAATGTGCTAAATTTGCCTTCGCATTACAAAAGAAGTAGTGCAGTTCTTTTCAGATAGAAATGCGAAAATAGCTCAGTTGGTAGAGCGCGACCTTGCCAAGGTCGAGGTCGCGGGTTCGAGCCCCGTTTTTCGCTCAAAACCATACGCTTAGTAGGTATTAAATTTAATTGATTTTTCAATTAGATTATAAATCAAAAAGTAAAGTGCTAGGATGGTGCTGTATTTAATTAATTTTTTCTAAAAATTAGATACAACATTGAAAAAGTAAAAATGAAATGCTCGGATGGTGCTG
>CAIRNC010000445.1 GCA_903879875.1 uncultured Bacteroidota bacterium | reverse complement strand
GCAATTTGTTTATCACCAATAATAAATACAAAGTCGCACTAAACAAAAACGGATAAATAAACGCAATCAATAACAACCCTATAACACCTAAAAGTGCATAGAAAAAGAAATTGTTGAGATATAGATTTTTTAGTAGTTTCATAATTTTTAAAATCTGAAAACTTGAAATTAATTTTTTGTTTTTTAATCTTTATCAAATTTCAAATTTTTGACAAAGTTGTTGAAATTCGTACTAATTGTTAAGCGTAGTTTTTAAAAATTACCAACTTTTGTTTTCGTAATATCCATTTTCACTAGTTTTTAAATCTTTTATAATTAGTTTTTTCCCAAAGCAGAATACAACTTGACAGTTAAAATTATCTATTTGTTTTTGGTTTGTAATAACGTCTCCAATGTATTTTCCATCATTATATTTCCAAAATTGTTTCTCTATGAAACAAGAACTATTAAAGTATAATGATAGAATCACAAAAAATGATAATACAATTACATATATTTTAATGATTTTTGCTTTCATATTTATTTGATTTCTAGAAAATCAACACATAAAACTACCTAGGAATTTCAACTGTTTCAATAATTTGTTTTATGATTTCAATACTAGTTATCCCTTCCATTTCGCGTTCTGGTGTTACAATAACTCGGTGTTGCAATACAGGAATAGCAGCTTCTTTAATGTCTTCGGGAGTTACAAAATCACGACCACGTATGGCTGCAAAACCTTTTGCTGCATTCAAAATAGCAATAGAAGCACGTGGCGAAGCTCCCAAATATAAAAACGCATTTTCACGGGTATTGATTACAATTTTTGCAATATATTCCAACAGATTTTGCTCTACAATAATTTGTTTTACCAAACTTTGATATTTTTTGATATCCGCTGAGGAAAGCACAGTTTTTATATGCTCTAATTTACCGTGATTTTGTAATAGATGCTCTCTTTGAATAATCGTGATTTCTTCCTCCAATTTTGGATAATCAATCGAAATTTTGAATAAAAAACGATCCAATTGGGCTTCAGGCAATCTATAAGTTCCTTCTTGTTCAATTGGGTTTTGTGTAGCAATCACCAAAAAAGGCGTGTCTAAAATATAGGTTGTTCCGTCAATTGTGATTTGACGTTCTTCCATGACTTCAAAAAGTGCCGCTTGTGTTTTTGCCGGGGCACGGTTGATTTCATCAATCAAAATTAGATTAGAAAAAATTGGGCCTTTCTTAAATTCAAATTCTGATTTTTTTAAATCAAATACCGATGTTCCCAATATATCCGATGGCATCAAATCGGGTGTGAACTGAATTCTTCCGAAGCCAATTTGCAGCGTTTTTGCTAATAATTTTGCAGTAATTGTTTTAGCAACGCCAGGCACACCTTCAAGCAAAACATGTCCGTTTGATAGGATGGCAACCAGCAATTGGTCTATCATTTTATGTTGCCCAACAATTACAGTGCTTAATTCTGCTTTTATAGTAGTAATGCTTTCTTGTAATTTTGATAAATCCAAACGCGATTCAAAATTGATGTTTTCGTTTGTTGATTCTGGGTTGTTTGTTTCTTCCATTTTTTTTATTTTTTAAATCCCTCTATTTTTCAAGGGAAGGCATTTTACATTTTTTATAATTCTGCAATCAAAAATCGTTATTCTTAAAACAGAAATCTAATTTATAATTCTTTCCATCACTTCATTCATCTGAATCAAATCATCTTCAATACAAGTGAAATGATTTTTTCGATGTTGATGAATTAAATATACTACTCTTTCAATATCTACGAGTTCTTTTCCTGATTTTTGGTGCAATTTTTTTATAAAGAAAGCATCTAAAACAGTGGTGTCAAGCATATAATCGTTCCTGATTTTTTCTATGAAATAAATTATTTTTTTATCGATTAGATTGCCGTGATCGCCTTCTTGAAAATATAAATTTCCAATCGTTTTGGCAAATTCAATAGTGGTGTTAGACAATGGTTTGACGATAGGCACAATGCGTTGTCGGCGTTTGGCATTGAAAATCATAAAAATCAACATGCCTATCAAGAACAAAAACCAAGCCCATTTTAGTGCTGGTTGACTAAAAATATAGCGCAATGGAGAATTAGAAATCACATCGCCATTTTGATCTTTTACATACCAAAACACATCTGTTTTTGGAAGATAAGAAAGCACGTTTTCGGCATATTCAAACTGTTGTTTTTTTAATAAATGGACATTTACAAAAGCAGCTGGTTGTGTATGCAAATAGAAATTACCCGATTTATAAGGTACTTTTATATAATTGACACGAGTTGAATCGCCACTTTGATAGCCTAAAACACTAGTGTTAAGTGTGTCGATTTTAGAAAAATAACTGTTGCCAATACCTTCTACTAAATTGTATTTTTTTGAACTCAATTTTGGATTTGCCATCCAATTATAAATGCTATCCGAAAATTGAAATTCGGCTTTCACTTCTAATTTTAAGCTATCTAAAATAGATTTCGGGAAGTTTTTCATGCTTAAAAAAACGTTGTTACCGTGATCTGCAAAATAAAAAAGCTCCTTTGTTGATTCATTATCTAAAATTGGCACATCCGAAAGCACTAAAAAAGTACCTTTTATTTTATAATTATTGACTAAAGTATCATAGTCATAAAGAGGTTCTAAATATTCATAAGGGGTTACATTTACTTTTTGAATTTTCTGATTTTTCAAAAGTGTTGGCAGCTCTTCATTAAAAACATACATTCCCATCGGAATTTTGTCTTTGAGTCCATACGTTGGCGACCAATCTATGGGTAAAGGCTTGTTCATGTCAATAATAACAATGACTGTCAAGAGCAATACCAAAATAGAAATGTATATTTTGAGCGATTTATCCATTATTAAATTGATTGTATCGTTTTTTCAAAAGCGGTTTTTGCTTTGTCGAATGTGTTGACATCGAGTTCAAATTCCCCATACCAAATATAATTGTATAGGTAAGACAAATAGGCAAAATCAGCTTTTAATTGTTCGTTTTTTATTTCATTAAGATAATCGGAATTGGTTTTCTCCAAATCCCAAATAATAATTTCTCTTTCGGACATTTTTTTGAGTAACCACAAATAATAATAGCGAATGCACAACCTGTTTTCGCCAGCATTTAGGGTTTCTTTTATCAGTTTTTCAAAATCAACCAAGCGAAGGTTTTTTTCTAAATCGTCATAGCGAATTAGTTTTTTATCGGAATTTTTCCCGAAAACCCATTGTCCTTCCTTATTCATAATGCTTTTTACAATCAGATAAATCACAAAAATGATGATGGAAACTGCAATGATTTTCATTAAAATAGTTACAAAATTCATCGAAGCTTCTCGGCTGGTAAAACTAAATAGCCTAGAAAATATATTTGCCAACCATTCTTTAAATCGATCCCAAGCATTTTTTTCGTGCTTTTTTACATCATAAATAAATGCTTCGTCCTTATACTTCGATTTGAAATTGGTTTCAAAATGCTTTTTAGCCACAGAATCGGAGTCAATTTTGATATCAGATTCCTTCCAAATTACTTTTGTGCTGGTTGGTTTTTTTACAACAACAGCCGTGTCTTGTGCCTTTAATTGGAACAAAGAACAAAAGAGTAAGAGATAAAAAAGCTTCTTTTTCACGATACTGTTTTTTGGGTATTTATTTTTTTATTCACCAAAAACGGATACGCCAAATAGTAAAACGAAATCAACGATAGCGTAGAAAGTATGATGGAAATATTGACCCAGTTAGGCATTATAATAGAATATCGAGTGATAAAACCTTCTAGAAAACCGGCACTAATAGTAAAAGGAACAGTACTTAAAAATATTTTTAAACTGTTTTTGAAACCTATTTTAAAAGCATTTTTTCGGGAGAAAGTTCTTGGAAATAGAAGGGAAGCACCTAAAATAAAACCGGCAGCCGACTCAATTACGATGCCGAAAATTTCCATAGCACCATGAATCCAAATGCCCTGAACACTCTGCCAAAACACTCCTTGTTGGTAGAAAAAATATTGAAAAGCACCCAGCATTAATGAGTTTTGAAACAAAGCTATAAAAGTACCAATGCCCCCAAAAACGCCATTGGTATAGCATTTTGCACCTACAAATAAATTGTTCATGGTAATTCCAATAAAACTACCCCAGTTGCTCCCCGATTTATAAACAGCTACCGGATTACCTTCTTTGATATTTTGCAATGTCATGTTAACATATTCGTCGCCCATAATCAGTCGAACATAAGTCTCGTCATGGCTTGCCGACACCACACCAATACCTACAGATAGGAAAAAAAGCAGAAAAGCATACAATAGATACCTTCTGTATTCATAAACAAGAAGTGGCACTTCGGTTGTAAAGAAACTCACCAACCGATTGGTTTCTTGTCTTTTGGTTTTGTAAATTTTTTGGTAAATCTTTGAGGCTAAATAATTTAGATAGACAACCGTCTTGCTTTTAGGATAATAAGTTTGCGCATACGATAAATCGTTGACCAAATGTATATATAAATTGGCCATTTCATCAGGATTTTTTTTAGCTTTACCAAAAATAGCTTGCTCAAATTCAAGCCATTTTTCTTTATTTTGTTTTATGAATGCAATTTCTCTCATCAAAGGCTAAAATATAAAATATGACGCAATTATCAATAAATACAACACAAAATGTGACTATAAATTTTACAGCCGCTTCAGTAGGCGAAAGATTATTGGCTATATTGACTGACACCCTAATTCAAACCGCCTATTTAATAGTCGTTTTTTGGGTTATTTTTTATTATTTAGGACTCGGAGATATGATGAACGATTGGGATAATTGGTCTCGATTTGCAGTTGTCATTATCTTTATACTTCCTGTAATGTTCTATACCCTTTTGCAAGAAAGTATTTTTGAAGGGCAAACTTTCGGTAAACGATTATTGAAAATAAAAGTGGT
>CAIRNC010000444.1 GCA_903879875.1 uncultured Bacteroidota bacterium | reverse complement strand
CCTTTACAATTTTGTAAGTAAATTTTATTTTAAAATACTCCAATTAAAAAATGAAATTAACACCAATACATGAGTAATAAAAGTGTCAAAAACAATAAGTCTTCCAAAGATGAAGAAGCAAACTTAAAGCATAAAAAAACCGTCTCTAACTAGAGACGGTTTCATACTATTTCAATCCAATAAACTATTGAGTTTATCCTTTCATACTAGCTGAAAGATATTCTCTGTTCATTCGTGCAATGTTTTCTAATGAAATTCCTTTTGGACATTCTATTTCACAAGCTCCTGTATTGGTACAATTTCCGAAACCTTCTTCGTCCATTTGACGCACCATGTTTAAAACACGGTTGGTTGCTTCAATTTTACCTTGTGGTAACAAAGCGTATTGTGAAACTTTTGCTCCTACAAACAACATAGCGGAACCATTTTTACATGTTGCTACACAAGCACCACATCCGATGCAAGCAGCGGCTTCAAATGATTTGTCGGCATCGTCTTTGTTGATCGGAATGGTATTGGCATCAATCGTGTTTCCAGAAGTATTTACAGAAACAAAACCTCCTGCTTGTTGGATTCTATCGAAAGCCGTTCTGTCTACAACTAAATCTTTAATAACTGGGAATGCTACAGAACGCCATGGTTCAACAACAATAGTATCACCATCATTAAACATACGCATGTGCAACTGACAAGTCGTGATTCCAGTATCTGGACCGTGAGCGCGACCATTGATATAAAGTGAACACATACCGCAAATTCCTTCACGACAATCGTGATCGAAAGCAATTGGTTCTTGTCTATCGTTTACTAATTGTTCGTTTAATTGGTCTAACATTTCCAAAAACGAACTGGCTGTAGAAACATCATTCAATTTATACGTTTCCATTTTTCCTTTTGCTTTGGAGTTTTTCTGACGCCAAATATTAAGGGTAATATTGATATTTTTTGCTGAAGACATAATTCTATTATTTATAATTTCTAGCCGCTATTTTAATAAACTCGTATTTCAATTCTTCTTTGTGCATTACTTCTTTGCTGATGTCTTCGCCTTTGTATTCCCATGCGCCTACAAATGCCATATTAACATCGTCACGAAGAGTTTCACCTTCGGCATCTTGATATTCTTCACGGAAGTGACCACCACAAGATTCTTTACGTTGTAATCCGTCTATTGCCATTAATTGTCCTAATTCTATAAAATCGGCAACTCTTAAAGCTTTTTCTAACTCTGGATTCAATTCATCTGCACTACCAGGCACATAAACATCTTTGTAGAATTCTTCTTTTAATGCAGCAATTTCGGCAATAGCTTCATTTAAACCTTTTTCGTTACGGCCCATTCCTACTTTATTCCACATAATCAAACCGAGACGTTTGTGGAAATGATCTACAGTTTTGGTTCCATTATTTTTCAAGAATTTATCTATAGATGCTTTTACGTTTTTCTCTGCTTGAACAAATTCAGGTAAATCGGTTGAAATTTTACCCGTACGAATATCATCCGCTAAATAATCGGAAACGGTGTATGGCAATACAAAATAACCATCAGCCAAACCTTGCATCAAAGCAGAAGCTCCTAATCTGTTGGCTCCATGGTCAGAGAAATTAGCTTCTCCAGCTACAAAACAACCTGGAATAGTAGATTGCAAATTATAATCCACCCAAACGCCACCCATAGTATAATGCACCGCTGGATATATTTTCATTGGGGTTTCATACGGATTTTCGTCGGTGATTTTTTGGTACATGGTAAACAAGTTACCGTATTTTTCTTCCAACCATTGTTTTCCTAAAGCAGTAATTTCTTCGGCTGTTGGATTATGATTTCCTTTAGCATAAGCCGCTTGTTTTCCTTTCGATTGAATTTCGGTAGAGAAATCAAGATAAACGCCTTCGTTGGTGTCATTCGCTTCTATTCCAAAACCTGCATCGCAACGCTCTTTGGCAGCTCTTGAAGCCACATCACGAGGCACCAAGTTTCCAAAAGCAGGATAACGTCTTTCTAAATAATAATCTCTATCGGCTTCAGCAATTTGTGTAGGTTTCATTTTTCCTGCACGAATGGCTTCGGCATCTTCTTTTTTCTTTGGGACCCAAATACGACCTGAATTTCGCAACGATTCTGACATCAAAGTCAGTTTTGATTGATTGGTTCCGTGAACAGGAATACAAGTTGGGTGAATTTGAACGTAGCAAGGATTAGCAAAAGCAGCACCTTGTTTGTGCACTTTCCAACCAGCCGTTACGTTACTTCCCATTGCATTAGTTGATAGGAAATAAACATTTCCATAACCTCCAGAAGCAATGATAACTGCATGAGCCGAATGTCTTTCTATTTCTCCTGTAATTAAATCACGAGCAATAATACCACGCGCTTTTCCGTCTACTTTAACCAACTCAAGCATTTCGTGTCGGTTAAACATTTGTACACGTCCTAAACCAATTTGTCTTGAAAGTGCCGAGTAGGCGCCTAACAATAATTGTTGTCCTGTTTGACCTGCTGCATAAAAAGTACGTTGAACTTGCGTTCCTCCAAAAGAACGGTTATCCAACATTCCTCCATAATCACGAGCAAAAGGAACACCTTGTGCTACACATTGGTCAATAATATTTCCTGAAACTTCAGCCAAACGATGTACGTTGGCTTCACGAGCTCTATAATCGCCACCTTTGATGGTGTCATAAAACAATCGAAACGTACTATCACCGTCATTTTGATAATTTTTCGCAGCATTAATTCCTCCTTGAGCAGCAATAGAGTGTGCTCTACGTGGGGAATCTTGGTAACAAAATGCTTTCACATTATATCCCATTTCGGCAAATGAAGCAGCTGCCGAAGCACCTGCTAAGCCAGTTCCAACAACAATAATATCAATTTTAGGGCGGTTATTTGGAGCAACTAACTTTAAATGATCTTTATAATCTGTCCACTTTTGCGAAATGTGTCCTTCTGGTATTTTTGAATCTAACTTCATTATCTATGAAATATTAATTGTTGAAAAAATGATGAAATAAAGCAATAAATATAAATCCGAAAGGAACTACTATTGCAAAAGCATACCCTAATTTATGTAGTGATTTTGAAAATTTGTTATTGAATCCAACCGATTGAAAGGAGGAATTAAATCCGTGCCATAAGTGTACCGATAACAATATAAAAGCCAAACAATACAACCCAGTGCGAATAGGGCTTTCAAATTTAGCTACCAATTCAGGATAATATCTTGTTGTTTCAATTGCGTTACCGTCAACATATTTATACACTATTTCTTGAACCCAAAAATCATAAAAATGCAATCCGATAAATGCTAAAACTACCAATCCTGAAACAATCATGTTTCTAGAAGCCCAAGAAGCGTTAGCGGCTCCATTGTATTTAGCGTAAGCTACAGGTCTTGCGTTTTGATTTTTTCTTTCCAAAACAATTCCCATTACGAAGTGAAATACAACTCCAGCAACTAATATAGGTTGCATAACAAATTGAATTAATGGATTGTAACCCATGAAATGCGACATTTCGTTAAAAGTATCTGAACTAAAAACCGAGGTCAGATTAATAAAAAAATGGAGTGCGAGAAACATAATCAAGAAAAGTCCCGAAAGTGCCATGGCGACTTTTTTTGCTATGGATGACTTTAAAAAGGAAGAATTTGCCATAATATTTGTTTGTAGTTTTTTAAAAATTTGAAACAAAAATACGGCTATTTGAAATACACTACAACCTTTTCGTTCTAATTTATAATGATTTTAAAGTGTTTCCATTAAAAACTTATGGATTGTTTAATAGAATCAATCAATTTGACGGTTTTTATCCGAATAAGTTAAACAAATTCAATAGGTTTTGGTAACATCTTCATCAATTACAATGATAAAATCGGCAGTCAAAAGGTATTCTTTTTCCAATTTAGTAATGTCTTTTTGAGAAACTGTTGCAATGGTTACTATTTTCAATGCTGGATTATCATGTTTCAAATACCAATAAATACCTTGGAAATTGTTGCTGTG
>CAIRNC010000443.1 GCA_903879875.1 uncultured Bacteroidota bacterium | reverse complement strand
TGCTCTTATTTTCAACTGATTTCTAATAATACCAGCATCTTGAAGCAAATCTTGTATTTTATTTTCTTGATAATCGGCCACTTTTTTATAGTCAAAGGCGTCAAAGGCGTTTTTGAAATTCTCCCTTTTTCTCAGAATGGTAAGCCAACTTAATCCCGCTTGAAAAGTCTCGAGAATTAAAAACTCAAACAATTTTTGGTCATCAAGAACAGGGATTCCCCATTCTTGATCGTGATATTCTTCATAAATTGGAATACCCACACACCATTGACATCTCACTTTATCTGGCATAAAATTATATGTTTAGAAAACCTATTTTATTTTTTCCAACGTAAACTTTCCATCAGATTTTGCATGTCGTTTTTAATGTAACTAACAGCTGGCATTATGGAATCAAAATTGGGTTTGGCATAGAAATATACGGAGCAATCTATAAAATGCTTCGTGCTATCGGTTACATAAAATTGAGCATTTGTAGCCGCATTTCCATTGACTTCATAAAACATTCCGTACACTTTATCTTTTTTGTTTACAAACAATTTAGGCAATATATCATCAGCTTTTATGACATGTTCATAAGTCAATTTTTGTGCGTCTTTTAAAAGGGAATTGATATTATTTTGAACTGGTTTATAACTAAGATAAATCGTAGCTTTCATTTTTGGGTAATTGATTTCAAAATTGCAATTGCCTTTGTCTTTTAAAATCGCCTCCGTATTTCTATCAAATGTAAAGGGGCAATTGTTTTCTAAACGAACATAGTTTGCAATTGGATAATCTAATCGCAATTGGCTAGTGGGTTTTGGCAGTACATCTTTTTTACATCCAAAAAAAGGAAGTAAAAACACCATAATTAATAGAAAAGAAAGCGTTCTTTTTTGCATTTTTTTAATTTATGAATTGAAATTTGCAGTTTCAAAAACAGTTTCGAAACCTTTATTCTAAAGTAACTTTTATTTGTTTTATTCTTTTGTTATCCAAAGATTCAATAGTAAAAAGCCATTTTCCGAAGTTTATTTTTTGCCCTTTTTTAGGAAAATTTCCTAAAATTTCTAAAACCAATCCTGCTAATGTTTCGGCTTCACCTTTTTTATTTTCAAAGAAATCTTCGTTGACATCTACAATTCTGTAAAAATCTTTTAAATAAATTTTGCCTTCAAATAGAAAATTTTTATCATCAATTTGAGAGTAGTTGATGTTCTCATCGTCAAATTCGTCACTGATTTCGCCAACAATTTCCTCGATAATATCTTCTAACGAAACCAATCCCGAAGTTCCTCCATATTCGTCAACAACTATGGCAAGATGACTTTTCATTTTTTGAAAATCTTTCAGCAAGTTGTCTAATTTTTTATTTTCTGGAACAAAGAAAGGGGTTCGCAACAAAGTTTTCCAATCAAAATCTTTGGCATCAATGTGAGGAATTATGTCTTTCACAAACAATACGCCTTCAATATGGTCAATGTTGTCTCTAAAAACCGGAATTCTAGAAAAACCTTTAGCTACTAATTTTGGTAAAATTTCAGCAAAAGATTCGTTGATTTCTAAGCCGAAAATATCAATTCTAGGACTCATTACCTGTTTGGTATCTGTATTTCCAAAGGAAACAATGCCTTCTAAAATTTTTTGTTCTTCGGTGGAAGTCTCTTCAGAAGAAGTTAATTCGAGCGCTTGAGACAATTGATCTACCGAAAAATTGGATTTTTGTTTCCCTAGTTTTTCTTGCAAAAAAATAGTCAACGCACGCATCGGAAGGCTCATAGGCGAAAGCAATTTGTCTAAAACTGCAATCGGATACACAATCATTTTAGCAAATTTAATATTGTTTCTGTTGGCATAAATTTTAGGCAACACTTCGCCAAAAAGTAATATTAGGAACGTAACTAAAATAACTTCAACTGAAAATTTCAAAACAGGCGACTGAATGGCTGCGAATAAATTTTCGCCAATGAAGGAGAATAAAATAACTACACCAATGTTTATAAAGTTATTGGCTACAAGTAAAGTGGCTAATAGTTTTTTCGGTTTTTCTAATAATCTTGAAATTATTCTGATTTTTTCAGGGTCTTCTTGCGAAGAGTCTTCTAAATCGTTAGGCGACAAAGAGAAAAAGGCGGTCTCTGCGCCAGATACTATTGCTGTACAAAAAAGCAAAGCAAAAATACCAATAAAACCAAAAAGTAATTCGGTGTCTATGTGGTCTAAAAAATTGAAACTGGGAGGTTCTGGATCCAAATTAAATGGGATTAATTAAACAATTAAAACGGCAAATCGTTTTCTGGAAGTGCGTTTTTTGGCGGGTCAAAGTTAGTGTTTTTTGGTTCAGTCAACGAATTTTGTTTGTTGCCATCGGTTTCTTTTTTAGTATTCAGAAAAGTAAAATCGATAGCTTGAATTTCGGTGGTGTATTTTGTTGAACCATCTTCCGATTGCCATTGCCGAGATTTAATGCGTCCTTCGATGTAAATTTTATCTCCTTTAGATAAATATTTTTCACACAACTCAGCCGCTTTGTTCCTCACAACAATATTGTGCCATTCGGTTGAAGTGATTTTTTCGCCCGTTTCTTTATTAATATAGGTTTCGTTTGTTGCCAAAGGAAACCTTCCAATGCACGAATCGCTTTTGAAATAGTGCAATTTTACATCGTCTCCTAAATGACCAATTAACATTACTTTGTTTAAGGTTGAGTTCATTTTGTTCTATTAATAAGTCCAAATATACTAATTTTTAGATTACTTCAAAAAAATCATTTTCTATAAAATTATAAATCACAATTGGAAAAGGAAATTCGAGGGCTTTTTCTTTACTAATGCCATTAATTAAAGTCCCGCTCACAATGACTTTCCAAAATTTAATATGCAAATGTTGATGTGATAATTTATGAATTATAGTGTCAGTGTTTAGTTCAGAAAGCGTTACTACTTTATTCGTAAAAGACGCTTCTTGTTCCATTTTCGATAAAATAGTTTCAAGATTTTCATCTGTTTGTGTTTCAATTAATGGAAATTGATACAGATTATGCCAAATTCCCTTCTCTGTTCTTTTATTAATAATGGTATTTTGGAGTTCGTCTTCTAAAATTAAATAATTAAAATAGCGTTGTGTTACTTTTGTCTTTTTTGACTTCAAAGGCAGAAGATTTACTTTTTTCTTTTGCAAAGCAAGACAACTGTTGTTCATCACACAAACAGAACAATTTGGGCTTTTTGGCACACATTGTAAGGCGCCAAATTCCATTATAGCTTGATTAAAAAGAGCTGGCGATTCATTTTCAATCAATTCAAAAGCCAAATTTCGAAATTCTTTTTTGGCCGATTGTAAGGATATATCTGTTTCTACTTCAAAATACCTTGACAAAACTCGAAAAACATTTCCGTCAACTACGGGTACTTTTTCGTTATAGCAAAAAGAAGCAATTGCCGCAGCAGTATAGTCTCCAACACCTTTCAATTGCAACAATTCGGAATAATTACCAGGAAAGACACCTTTTAATTCAAAAGCAACATGTTGTGCCGTTTTGTGCAAATTTCTGGCGCGCGAATAATAACCCAAACCTTGCCAAAGCTTAAGAACTTCTTGTTCAGAAGCATTTGCTAAATCAAAAACAGTTGGAAAAGCATTCGTAAAAGCAATAAAATAAGGCAATCCTTGCGCTACTCTTGTTTGTTGTAACATGATTTCCGAGAGCCAAATAAGGTATGGATTTTGTGTGTTTCGCCAAGGTAAATCACGCTTGTTTTGTAAATACCATTGAACTAATAGGTTAGAAAATTTCATTGTTGTGTTTTGGTTCGCAAAAATAAATGTTTATGTTATTAAATTTTAATCTTTTATCATTGATTTATTGTTTTTTTAATTCATATATTTGCAACCTCAAAAAAAATATTACACAATATAAATCGAAAGAAAATGACGAAAGCAGATATCGTAGCGATAATTTCAGAAAAAAAAGGACTTGAAAAAGGAGATGTTCAAGCAGTTGTAGAAAGTTTTATGGAAGAAGTAAAAACTTCATTAGAAACAGGAGACAATGTTTATTTAAGAGGTTTTGGTAGTTTTATCATTAAAACCAGAGCAGAAAAAACGGGAAGAAATATCTCTAAAAACACTACAATTAAAATACCAGCGCACAATATTCCAGCTTTCAAACCTGCTAAAATATTTGTAGAAGGTGTAAAAACAAACAACGAACCAAAGTAAAAATATTTATTAATCACAAAATCTTCAAGATATGCCAAGTGGTAAAAAAAGAAAGAGACATAAGGTAGCGACGCACAAACGTAAAAAAAGAGCGAGAGCTAACCGTCACAAAAAGAAAAAGTAGTTTAAAACTACTTTTTTCTTTTTAAAGTTCATTGAAATTGAAGAGAGATGAAAGAATATAGAATAAAGAATATAGACTCAAAATGTCTACTTTCTTTATTCTATTCTCTACTAGTCTTCTTTTCCCCGGGATGCAATACCTGTTAAAATTATTGTTTAATCCATCCTTACAATTAGCTATAAGCTATAAGCTATATGCTGAAAGCATTTTTTTGCCTACAGCCTGCCTATTGCCTATTTGCCAAAAAGTTCGGATAAAAATTTACAGTGTGAATAAAGAATTAATCATTAGATCCAGTTCAGAAGCCGTAGATTTTGCCTTATTAAAAGATGGAAAACTAGTAGAATTACACAAGGAAGAAGAAAAAAGCAATTTCCAAGTTGGCGATATTTTTATTGCTAACATCAGAAAACCAGTTGCTGGGTTAAATGCTGCTTTTGTAAATGTAGGTTTCGAGAAAGATGCCTTTTTACATTATCACGATTTAGGACCCAATTTGGCTTCACAATTGAAATTCATTAAGCTTGTAAGCGCAGGTAAATTAAAAGATTTCTCTTTAAAAAACTTTCAGTTTGAAAAAGAAATCAATAAAGATGGAACGGTAACCGACGTGTTGAGTCCAAACCAATCCATTTTAGTTCAAGTTGTCAAAGAACCTATATCGACCAAAGGACCAAGAATTAGCTCTGAGCTTTCTCTTGCAGGGCGATTTATTGTTCTCGTTCCTTTTTCTGACAGAGTTTCTGTGTCACAAAAAATAGAATCCAAAGAAGAAAAAGAACGTCTTAAAAAACTTGTTCAATCCATCAAACCGAAAGGTTTCGGCGTTATTGTTCGAACAGTAGCCGAAGGCAAAAAAGTCGCAGAATTAGACAAAGACTTACAAACATTGCTCGACAAATGGTCGGGAATGTGTAAAAAATTACCAACCGCTCATCATCCATCAAAAATTTTAGGAGAACTCAACAGAGCCTCTTCTATTTTAAGAGATGTTTTTAATGATACCTTTAGTGGTATTCATATTGATGATGAAGAGTTGTTCAACCAAACGAAGGATTATTTGCAAGAAATTGCACCTTCAAAACAATCAATCGTTAAGTTTTATCAATCTAACGACACACCAATTTTCGAGAAATACAATATAGAGCGACAAATCAAAACTTCCTTCGGGAAAACAGTTTCGATGAGCAAAGGGGCTTATCTTATTATTGAACATACCGAAGCACTTCATGTTATTGATGTGAATAGCGGTAATCGTTCTAATAAAGCCACCAATCAAGAAGACACCGCAATGGAAGTCAACATGATTGCAGCTGCAGAAGTAGCCAGACAATTGCGTTTGCGCGATATGGGAGGCATAATAGTTGTCGATTTTATCGATATGGCTGATCCAGAAAACCGAAAAGTGTTGTTTGATTTCTTGAGAGAAGAAATGAGCGATGATAAAGCAAAACATAAAATATTGCCGCCAAGTAAATTTGGTTTAGTTCAAATTACAAGGCAAAGAGTTCGACCAGAAGTAAACATCAAAACCAGAGAAGAAGACCCGAACAACGAAAATGGGGAAATTGAAGCTCCAATTTTGATTATCGATAAGATTGCTTCTGATTTAGAAAGAGCATTAAAAAGTCATAAAAACGTTGTGCTTAATGTACATCCTTTTGTGGCTGCCTATTTATCCAAAGGGTTTTTATCCATACGCTCCAAATGGTTTTTGGAACACAAAAAATGGATTAAAATTATACCGCGTGACGCTTACACGTTTTTGGAATACCATTTCTTTGACAAAAAAGGAAATGAAATAGAAGATTAAAAAGAAACCGCCAATCTCACGATTGGCGGTTTTTTTGTTTGTAAAAAAATTAAATTTTCTTAAAAATTATTTTTTCATAACTTGAATCGTTTTTGTATCTTCTCCTTGTTTTAAAACAACTAGATACAAACCAGCTTTTAAATTAGCTCCGAAATCTGAATTATTAGCTTCAGCACTGTTTAATAATTTTTGTTCAATTAACATACCGTTAAAATCATAAATTCTTGCTTCGAAAGTTTCATTTTCAGTAGTAGAAATACCACCAATTCTAAATGAATCAGAAAAAGGATTTGGATAAGTGTATAATCTTGAATTAACTAATGATGGAGGTGTAGAAATTGTACAAGCATCACCATAAACACCCCAAACTCCATTTACTAAAGTTGCCACTTTTACAGAATAGGTAGTGTTGAATGCAACAGTACCAATAGCTTGAGTTAATCTAAAATAATAAGAAGTATTATTTGTGTATGTTCCTAATACAGTAGCTCCAAGAGAAACTTCAAATCTATAGCTAGTAACTCCTAAAACTGGAGCTGCATAAATTACAGTATTTAAAGCTGCAATAGTTGTTCCACATTGATCAGGCGCAATTTTTGTTAATGGAGAAGCTATTGGTGTTGAAATTGTACTAGCTCTAGTATAGGTTGTCCATAAACTTCCATTATATTTAGAAGCTACTTTAATTGAATACGTTTGACCATAAGTTATTCCAGGAATATTAGCAATGTTTAAATAGAACGATGGTGAAACAATTTCACCAACAACAGTTCCATTAAATTTCACTTCAAAACGATAAGCAGATGCACCAATAACTTTATCAGCAAGTATTACTGTATTTAAAGTTGGAACAGTCATACCATCATAAGCAGTTTGAAGTTTAGTTGAAGCAGGAGTTGTTGGCGTTGTTACTGTACATGATGATCCATAATCACCCCAAACACCTAGTGCGCTTTTTACAGAAACTCTGATAGAATAAGTTGTGTTGAAGTAACCTCCATTTGGAAGGCTTGTTAAACGCATTGCATATCCTGAATAAGTATTGTTTTCAATCACATTAACATCAAGTGTACTATTATCAGTTACTTCAAATCTATAACCTGTCGCACCAGTCAATGGAATTGCATTAATTGCGGTATTTAAAGCTGCCAAAGTAGTGTTACAAGCTGTACCTGCTAAAGAAGTTGTAGAGAAAATAGGATCGCTATATACAGCACTGTTTAATAATATAGAACCTGTTGCAGGTCTGTAATCTAAACCAGTATATTGAGTTGAAGTACTTCCATAAGGAGTTGTAAGTAAATCTGCATTTGTAGCTACTGTAGTATTGTTGTTAGCGGCATACCATGTTGCAATATTGAATGAAGCATTGTTTCCAGACGCATTAACTTGAGTAATTTTAGAAGTTGTTACTGTTCCAGCTAAAATATTATTAGCAAATTTTAAAGTACCATTAAAAGCAGCTGTTTCTGATGCGTTACCGTCAACGTGAACTCCTTCATTATAATCCATGAATAGGGTATTCATAATTTTTAATTGTGAAGCTCTTCTAATACGTGCAGCTCTTTTGTAACCTGTTGCAAAACTTTCTGCACCAGTTTGATCTTTTCTATACATTGGCCCTACCATAGTAAAATTTGTAAAAATCGCACTAGTATATGGGTTTACTGAAGTACCACCAGCATTGTTATCTGATTCAAAACCTTCTGAAGTTGAAACCCCAGGGTCATCAGAAACGTGTGGGTCTCTAATTGCTAATCCAAATTGTACTTTACCATTATAACCATTATCAGTATCAAAATCATCATCAAGATTTCTAAAAGAAACTAAGTGTTTACAGTCAACAGAGCCACCAAACCATTCAAAAGCATCATCATTACTATGAGAAACTTGTACATAGTCAATTACTGTTCCTTTTCCAACAGCACCAAGAGTTAAACCGTTAATTTCATTATTTGTAGCATATACATAACCTGGGAATTCAATACGAACATATTTCAAAATACCAGATGAATCATTCTCATTTGGTGTTGTTCCTCCACCATATTGAGTATCTGCTGTTTGAGCTATACCTTCAATATAATTAACTCCACCGTTAATGTTGAAATTAGATTTTCCTAATAAAATTAGTCCACCCCAATCTCCTTTGTTTCTTGAACCTGCAGCTACATCTGAAGTAAACACAATAGGTTTTGCAGCAGTTCCAACAGCAATTAATTTTGAACCTTTAGTAATAACTAAAGCAGAACCTGTAAAAGTATGATCACCAACTATAATTGTTCCAGCAGGAATGGTTAAAGTTGCACCGTTTTTAACATAAATTACGCCTTGTAATTTATACATTACATTAGCATCCCATGTTGTGTTTGTTGTGATTGCTGCATCAACATTTACTGTTGTAGGTCTACTGTAAACCGTGTTTTGCGGGTCAAAATTAGACCATCCATTAGTCCACATTGGAGTTGGTGATGGGGCAAAAGCTCCACGATACGAAACTTGCTCAATTTGAGCAAAACCAAGAAAGCTTGTTAAGGCAAGCATTACCAGCATGTTTAATTTTTTCATTGTTGAAAATTTTTAGTTTGTTGTTTGTTATTATTAACATCACAAATGTAGAATGGCAACATTAAGTAATAGTTATGATGAGTTTATTAAAAATTTATCATTATGTTAACAATCGATATCTTATGTTAATTTAAAAATTATAAGTTAATACTAAGGAAAAAGTTCTGCCATATTTTGTTGACCTAATTACATCATCCTCGTCACTGTTGTAGCCATTTTTATTTTGTGAGTTACCAGTAAATAAGGTGTTAACAATTCCATTAAATCCAGAAACTTCGGTTTTGCCCAAATCACGGTTTTCATAAAAAATCAAGTCTTGACCAAGAATGTTTTGAACATTCAATTTTAACTCCATTTTTTTCTTTAAAAAAGATTTAGCTATTTGACAATCTAAAAATGTTCTGCTTTTTTCCCATAAATCGGGTTTAACTTCTGAGTTTCCGACGACAGCAATTCTGTTTCCCACTCTATTCACATTCGTGGCAAATGTCCAACCAAGATCGGTATCAGCAAATTGTAAACCCGCATTAAATACATAAGGAGATTGCCCTTGCATTTGTCTTGATTTTCTACTATCAGATACTGATGCTAAATTAGATACGTCAACCTTAGAATTTATAATGGAAAGATTAGAAAACACGGTTAAATTATTCAACAAATACGATTTTTCATAATTAAATAAGGACGAAAGTACGGTTCTGAATTCCATTTCATAGCCGTAATTTATTGCTGATGCTGAATTTTCATAGCGCACTTCGTTATTATTTACACCTGCTATTAATTCTATAGGATTATCAAATTTTTTGTAGAAAGCTGATATAGAAAACAGTTGATTTTTGCCAGGATATATTTCATAGCGCAAATCGCCATTTTGAATTTTTGCGATTTGTAAATCCGGGTTACCAGAGGTAAAAAACTGAGTGGTAAAATCATAAAACCCAAAAGGGGCTAATTCTCTAAATTCAGGTCGATTCAATGTTTTGGAATAACTAATTCTAAGATTTTGTTTCGAATTGAGTGAATAAATAAAGTTAATAGAAGGTAAAAAATCGGTTTGCTTATTATCAACATTCAATGGTTTAGCATCAACAGTTGTATTTAATAACTGGTTATAATTTTCAACTCGAAGTCCCCAAACAAATCGAAATGAATTGATTTTATTGTCCGACATAACATAAGCCCCTTGTAAAGAAGAAGATGCATCATAATTATCAAAATATTTGGTGCCATCATAAATGGTAAACCCTCCTTTATTAGGAGCAATAAGCCCCATATTTGCAGAACTAAATATAGTTTCATTCGGTTGATTCAATAAAGAACCATCGAATGAAATTGATCCAGATTCTAATTTATTAAATTGAAGTTGTCTTGCAAAAAAATCTCTTATTCGTTTTTGAGTACTAAAACCATATCGTAATTCGTTTTTGGATTTTGAACCAATTTCATGGATAAAATCAATTTTTGCATTGAGGATTTTTTCTTTATTTTCTGAAAAAAACATACCACCTCCATAATCAGGCCCAGCATTTCCAGAAGGAATACTAGCAGACAATGGCAAATCATCGTTATACACATATACGTTTCTTCTTAAATTTGGAATAGCACGTTCTACGGTACTTAATGAAGTGCTCCAATTGATTTTAAATTTTGATTTAGAAAAATAATGTTCTCCATTGAGCTGTCCTGAATAAATTTTATTACTTGTAAACCATCTTACAGTTGAAACTATTTTAGTTGGATTGTCACTCAAAGCTTCGCTAGGAGGACCTTGTCTATCAATAACTTTATCTTCTGAATTGATACTGTAAATGTTTTTAAAAGTAATGGAGTTATTGTTGTTCAATTTAAAACTAAAATTGGCTAATGAACCCAATAAATATTGTTCAGAATAGGTTTTATCTAAAAAGTCTTTGGACAAAATAGGCGCTACATCTGGACCTTGATCGTCATATCCTCGAAAAATAGTTTCGTTAAAATTGTTCGTTTTATTATAGGATACAGAGAATAAAACGCCGAGTGTTCTTGTTTCATTTAGCTTTATTTTTTGACCAAGGGAATATTGTAAACTAATATTTGGACTAAAAGTTTTGTTGTGTAAACTCCAATCACTTGTTAATAGTTTAGCATACTCTGAACGTTGTAATCCATTCATTCCTTGCAGTATTTTAGCATCTGGAAAGCCAGTTGGCAACGCTCTAGTCCCATCGTCAATTCCCAACCAGTCGGATTTTCCACCATTGTAATATACTTGATTTTTGTTAGTTGTAACGGTATTATATCCGCTACCAATAGATAAAATTTGAAAATTCTTATCCGGAATATTTTTGGTATTGATTTGAATGACACCTCCCGCAAAATCTGCAGGTAAATCAGGCGTTGCAGTTTTAGAAATAATCAGATTATCAATCATGTTAGACGGAAAAATATCAAATGAAAACGCTTTTCTGTCTGGTTCAGAACTCGGTAAAGGCGATCCATTTAAAAAGCAAGCATTGTAACGGTCGTTTAATCCTCTTACCACAACAAACTTATTCTCTTGAATGCTTGCGCCACTTATTCTTTTAATCACATCCGATGTATTTCTATCGGGTGTTTTTTTAATAGTTTCT
>CAIRNC010000442.1 GCA_903879875.1 uncultured Bacteroidota bacterium | reverse complement strand
TGCTACAAATTGCACATTTGTATCGTTGAATTCCTTTAACAAAACCATTTTTCTTAGTAAATCCTTTACCACAGTAAAAGCACTTTTTTTATTCATAGCCTTTGATTTGCTTCAAAGATAGTAACAATAAGGGCTAACAAGATTTTAAGCATTAATTTTGTCCATTACGCCCAAAATTTTATTATTTAGAAGTTTCCTTTAAAAAGGGCTGAATGTCAATTCCTTCATTATACAATTGAATCTTACAGTTTTCTAACGTTTCAGAACAAACCATGCCATAATCATCATTGGTAGCCCATGGTCTGATGGCAAGCTTTACAGCACTATCTGTTAAATCGGTAACCACTACTGTTGGAGCTGGACTTTTTAATACTTTAGGATTGTTTTCTAAAATCGATAAAATTATTACCTTTACTTTTTTTAAGTCGGCATCATACGCTACCGAAAAAATTAAGTCGGCTCTACGAGTTCCTGCAACTGAAAAGTTAGTGATATTTCCGTTGGATAAAGCACCATTGGGTACAAAAATAGTTTGATTGTTGCCCGTAATTAATTTGGTAACAAATATTTGAATTTCAGAAACCGTTCCCATTACTCCTTGTGCTTGGATGGTATCGCCAACTTTAAAAGGTTTAAACATAATTATAAGCATACCACCAGCAAAATTGGATAGTGATCCTTGTAAAGACAAACCAACAGCCAAACCACCTGCGCCAAGAATAGCAACGAATGACGAAGTTTCAACTCCCAATTTTGAAATAAAAGTAATGAACAATAGAACGCGCAATACCCAAATTAAAATATCCGCAAGAAACTTAGAAAGTGTGGGTTCAAATTCCCGTTTAATCATTATTTTTTTCACCACATTTCGTATAATTCGGATGGAATAAATCCCTATAATTAGAATTACAATGGCAGAAATTAATTTTGGTGAATAATCCAAAACTACTTTAATAAATTCGTTGGCGTAATTTGAAATATAATTTGTAGAAATAGTCATTGAAAGTATTATTTAAGGTGTCTTTTTTTGGCAAATTTATAGTTTTTACAAATGAAAAACTTTTAAAATCAAGTTAAAAAATGTTTTTCAAAACAAATTCAAAATCAGAAGTCGGTAACAAGCAGGTTTTGTTTTGACACAAATAAAATTGGGTGCTAATTTCATTAAATCGGTCTTTCAAGAACGGAAGCGATGAAGGTTTTGTACTTCCAGCCAAAACATGGTTGGGATGGTAACAGGAGTACACTTTTTTACTAAAATCCAGTGCGTCTTTCCCCATAATAGCCAGTTCTTTTTGCTGTTCCGAAAGGTATAAGTAGGCATTCATCCAATTGGAATACCCAGAAGGATAGTCTATTGTAGGCATGATTTTCAATGTCATTTCAGTAGCTATTTTTTCATAATGAGCCACTTGAAAATAGTTACTAAGTTTGAATAAATTTACAGCCATCACCGAGTTGGAAGCCGGAATCACATTGTCTTCGGTTTCAAAATGCTGGGCTATTAATGGCGCATCCAGATTGGAAGTAAAGGAGAAAAAGCGTTGTTTTTCGTCATAAAAATGATCCAAGCAATAATTGGTTAATTGTTTGGCGTGTTGCAACCAACTTTCGTCAAAAGTAACTTCGTAAATCGCGATGAAACTTTCAATCACAAAACTATAATCTTCGAGATAACCGTTAATGGTTGCTTTTCCATTTTTGTAATTGTGCATTAAATTGCCTTCTGGTGTCCAAAGTTTATTAAGTATAAACTGTCCGTTTTGGAGTGCCATCTCTAAGTGTTTTTCGTCTTGCAATGCCTTGTAAGCATCCACAAAACCTTTGTTCATAATGGCGTTCCAAGAAGTCAGGCATTTGTCGTCCAATCGGGGTTTTTTTCTTTTTTCTCTTGCTGTAAAAAGCAGTTGTTCCCATGATTTTTTCTTTTGAATTAAATCAGAAAACGAAATCTTATTTTGTTCTGCAAGCAACTCTAAAGATTGATTTTGAATCAAAACAAAATGATTTTCTTCCCAATATCCAAAATCATTGATGTTAAACACTTGCGCAAACAATTCAAAATCCGTTTGCAACAAATCCTGCAATGCTGTTTTGCTCCAAACATAAAAAGCACCTTCTTTTAGCTGATTTTCGGCGTCTAAACTATCGGCATCTAGGGCACAGAAAAAGCCTCCTTCGGGTTGTGATAATTGGCTAGATACAAAAGACAAGGTTTTTTCAATGACCTCTTTATACAATTCATTTTTAGTGAGTTTATAAGCATCGGCATACAAAGAAACCAATTGTCCGTTGTCATAAAGCATTTTTTCAAAATGAGGGACATGCCATTTCATATCCACCGAATAACGAGAAAATCCGCCACCAATGGTATCGAACAATCCGCCATAGGCCATTTTGGTCAGGGTTAAATTTACAAAATCTAAAAGGTCAACATTTTTAGTTTGATAACCAAAACGCATTAAAAATTGATAATTGCTCGGCATCATAAACTTGGGTGCTCGTGCCATTCCTCCAAATTCTAAATCGAAACTTTTAGTCCATTTTTTCACCAAGTTGTCAAGAAGTTGTTGGTCAAAAGTAGTAGAAAAAGTGCTAGGCTCAATAACGTTTAACCCTTCAATTCCTTGGTGCAATCGTTCGGCATAATCCAACATTTTTTCGGGATTGTTTTTGTACAATTGTTGCAATTGTTGGAGTGTATTGATCCATTCTTCTTTCCGAAAATAGGTGCCTCCCCAAACAGGACGACCGTCGGGAAGGGCTACAACATTTAGGGGCCAACCCCCTCTGCCCGTCATGACTTGAACCGCTTTCATATACACCGCATCCAAATCAGGACGTTCTTCTCTGTCAATTTTTATACTTACAAAATGGCTGTTCATGGTTTGTGCCACTTCGATAGCTTCAAAACTTTCGCGTTCCATAACATGACACCAATGACATGCCGAATACCCGATGCTGATGATAATCAGTTGATTTTTTTCTATTGCTTCTGCTAAAGCGGCATCATTCCAGGCTATCCAATGCACCGGATTTGTAGCGTGTTGCAATAAATAAGGACTTGTTTCTAATGAAAGTGCGTTCATGTTTTGATGTATTTAAAAAAAGCGTCTCTTGTTAGAAACGCTTTTGATTTTATAATAATCTGTTACTAATATAAAAAAAGCTAGCCACAGATTAAAAAAGAATTTACAAGGATTAAAATTAAAAAGAACAATTGATATATAGTGAATCTGTGTAAATCTGTGAAATTTGTGTTTGAAAAAATAAATTTATTCCACTAAGCGGACATTTATTTT
>CAIRNC010000441.1 GCA_903879875.1 uncultured Bacteroidota bacterium | reverse complement strand
TTAACCGAATATTTTTGCATTTTTATATTATTTTATCCCAGCGTCCTTTAAAATCTTCATTATTCAAGGAATATCGATTCATAATTCCTCTTGTTTCATATTGTTTAACTAGAGTAAACGTTTCTTTACCAGTACAAATGAAATATTCTGGTTCAGACATTTTATCACCGTTTAAATTTACAAACACATAAAAACAATCAAGTCTTACTTTGTTTTGCATTATTGGCCATCCAACATTTTTTTGTTTATAAATGGCTTTAACTTGTACAATGAACTGCTTGTCATTTTTTTCTGCTAATATGTCAATTCCTTTTGCATTTCCCATAGTAATGCCAACGGTATATCCACGTCTTAACAACTCGGCGGCAACAAAATATTCTCCTGAAAGTCCTGTACTGCTTGATTGAATTTCTGCCATAATCTTTAAAAGTATTCTTTGTTTTTATTTTCTATCAAAAAAAATAATCTTTTCCGCTTCAAAACCATTCTCAAAACCAATGCACCACCAAGTAAACCGCCGCAACTGGCAAGGACAAAAGTAACAGTAAAGTTACTACACATCCTCTTGACGTTTTATTGTAAACTTTATTATATGCAAAACGTTGGGGGTTCGTTATCCAGCCCATTCCTCTGGGTGCTTTGATGCCTAAATTCTGACGAACAAAGCGAGCTGGCGAAGTTCTAGCAGCAATTCTTTTGCTAATCGAAGGCATTCTTAATCCAAATTTCATAAGCTAATTTATCTAACTCCCCTCTACAATCCTAATCTCTTCCTCACTCAAACCATACAATTCATAAACCATCACATCTATTTCTTTTTCTAGGTCTTGGGTGTTGGCTTTTGGGCCTTGGGATTTTAAAGAAAGGATTTCGTTGACTTTGTTTATGAATGGTTGTTGGGCGTCTTGTGATATTTTTTTTATTTGTAATTGTTCGAAAATTACTTTACTCAAAACTCTTGTATTTCCTTGTATTTCTGAAAAATCATTTGAGAAAGTATATTTGAATAGTTTTGAATTTAAAAAAGCAGTCAAATATTCCAAATCAGTTCCAGTTAAAATAAAAGCAGTTTTATCAATATATTTGTTATTATTGTCGAAGGAAAAATAAAGAAACTTAGTAAGTTCTGAATAAATAATTTTTGGCTTTTCAAAATCTTCTAAATAGGCACAATTTCTCAAATTATATGGAGTATCGCCTTTGTCAGTTCTTTTTGAAAGTTTTGCCCATTGTAAATCTAAAAATGATTTTATTGCGGAATATTCATTTATATTAACTGGTTTAATTCCTTTTTCTTTTACTCCATTATGAGTATTAATAAGCCATAAATCTTGAAATTGGTAATAGAACTTCTTTACATCCCTCCCTCTTAATAAAGGCTTTATTATTTCAGAACTTTTGGGATCTTTGGCAATAAGGTCGTCTTTAGTTTCGCCATCAATTATAAACGCTTCATTTAATCCTGTTAAAATTCCTCGATTTATTTTAATATCCCAATCAATGAGTTTTACACCTTGCTTTTCAACTTTTGTTTTTATGTCAAACGAAGATTGGTCAGATATAATCCATGAAGTTTCGGGGAATTGCTCAATTGTAATGAATTCTTTTTCGAAAATTTCTTTCAATAAAGGCAATCGGTCTTGGTCTTTTCTTATAAATCGTATGGCTTTAATTGGTTTTTTGATTTCAGTTTTTTCAAACATTAAAATATTAGTAAGAACGGTTGCACTATCAAAAATTTCGCAATCTGAAAAATCAATTAAATCGGTAACTACAGTTTTACTATTTAGATAATCTCTTAATGGTTTTCCATAATTTGCACGCATCCACGCACTACCAGTTATAAAGCATAAAACACCTTTGTTTCTTAAAACTTGATTCCCTTTTTCATAAAATAATGCGTATAAATCACCCATACTTGTATATGTAGCATAGTTGAGTTTTTCATAATGCTTAGACATTTCTTTCATACTTTGCAATTGGACATAAGGAGGATTCCCAATCACAACATCAAATCCTACAAAATCCCCATTATCATTCAAAACATCTGGAAATTCAAAACGCCATTCAAACGCATTTTCATAAATCTTGTTGGATTTAATTTCCTCGATTTCTGTATCTAGTGTGTTAATGTCATTGCCCAGCGTGTTTACTTTTTTGTTCCACTCGGTTTGCTCTTTTTTACTACGTTCAAAAAGACCTACTTGCTGAGTGTAATTAAAAAGTTCTCCCTTAAGTTTTTCGAGTTTCAGTTTCTTCGGGTCGTTTATGCCTATTTCACTCCTAAAATTGCCTTTAATATCTGCAATCAATCGTTCCATTTCCCGCTTTTGTTCCTTGCTTTCGGCATTGCGGTAAGTAGAAACGGCTAGTTTATAACTTTCAATATTCCATTTGCTTTGCTTCAAGGCTTTTTTTAAATCAGTATCCAATTCAAAACGAGAAATCAAGGAGTTGCCACATTTTATATTAATGTCAATATTCGGCAAGGTTTCCAATTCCTTGGTATTGGCTCTGTAATACGCATTTTTCAGTAATTCAATCCACAAACGCAAACGGCAAATCTTTACCGAGTTCGGGTTAATGTCCACACCAAACAAACAATTTTCTATGATGGTTTGCTTTTCGTGAAACAAGGTTTCCTGTATGCGTTGGCTTTCTTTGTTTTTTGGGTTGTAGGAGTACGGAATACCATCTTCATCTGTTACGATCAATTCATCGTTTACGACCTCAAAATGGTATTCTTTGAGTCTGTTGCCATTATGGTCTTGCAAAACCCGCAAATCATTTTTTATGGCAATAATTTCATTCAAAGCAGAAACGAGGAAGTGTCCAGAACCCACAGCAGGGTCACATATTTTTAAGCTGTTGATGATGATATTCGCTTCTTTTCTATCTTCGATTTTATCATACAATTCTTCAAATGCAATGCAATTCCAGTTTTTGGTTTCATTGAATTTTTGCACCACAGCTCTACGAATGGTTTCCTTGCACATATACATTGTAATGAAACTAGGAGTGAAGAAGGAACCATCTTTGTAGCCGTTGATTTTCTCGAATATCAATCCCAAAACCGAGGCATTAATCAGGGTTTTGTTGTCTTCCTGTATGTCTTCGCTGCCTTCACTAGCAAAGTCATAAGCATCGAGAAAGGAGAAGAAATAGTGTAGAGAATCTTTTAACCCAGTTTCTTTTTTGCCAACAGCATCTTTAATTACCGTAGAAGACAATAATTTCAAAGGAATATGGTCTTCCAGTTGCGAAACAAACAAGGTTTCATGCTCTAAATCTGTAGGTTCAAAAAGTGAACTGTTCAAGTAAGGGACTTTTGCAAAAGTGGTTTTTACCCTATCAATGCGTTCGTCTGGCTTTTTGGCTAAAACTTGAAAAAACAAACTGTTCAGACTGTCATAATCGGCAATCAAATCGCCATTCAGAAACGAATAACTGCGGTCTCCTTTGTGATAGGTAATTAATTGTGCTTCGAGTAATTTCAAAAATAGTATTCGATTTACCCAAGTAATAGTGAGTTCTAATGCAACGGTAAACAAACGTTCTTCATTGGTTTCGCCATATTGTTTGGCATTTTGCAAACGAGATATTTTATCCAGACTGTCCAATTGAACAATGGCATTCTCTAATAATGAACCTGAGTTTCTGTCGGCATTTTTGTGGCGTTGAATCAGCTTTTTTCCTCCGTCTTTGACTTCGGTTAACCCAATAATATGCAAGAGTTCACTATAAAAGTTTTTGTCTAGCGAATTGCTGTCATTGGCAAAAGACAATTTCAACAAATGTTCAGGAGATAGTAATTTGAAAAGGGCAACAAGAAGTTTGTCATCTTCTTTGTCAACATTTCTTAGCGGTTTGTCATACTTTCGAATATCGAAGTGGGCAAATACAATCTCGCTTTGCAAGGATTCAATAAATGGTTTTGCAATATCATTATAGAAATATTTGGTCTCTTTTCCAGAAAGTCTGCCTTCCTCAAAATCAATAAATTGTTTTACAAAAGATTTTTTTTCCGCAAACAATTTGTTGAATAATTGGGCATCAAAAACAAACCACTCATATATATTAGTAACAACTAGATGCTTTAATTCGGTGTTTTTATGGGTAATGCGTTCCCGCATATAATACAAAACCAATTCTTGCAATGCTTTTCCGTTAAGATTTGCAACGGTAATCATTTCAGTTTTGTTAACAGGGCTTTTGGCTTCAATGATTACACCCACATTGGTTTTGGCATCTTTGCCATTGTGTATCACTAAATCATTACGTCCTTTTGTGTTTACTGAATAATTGGGATCATAATAGGTTTTCTTTAGAAAATCAATAACTAAGTTCTTATGAAATTCTTCGCTTTCCTTTTCATTAATAGAATCTAAAATTTGAATTAGGTTCGTTTTGAAATCCTCAATATGAGAACGACTGGGTTTGATTTTAAGAAAGGCTTTGTTTAGTGCCTTGCGAGGTTCAAGAAGATTTGTTGTCATAGAATAAGTTAATTTCCTGCGTTACCAAAAATAGCAATAAAAAGAACAACATCTATATTTGTTAGATAAATTATAGAAGGTTATTTTCACAATATCAAAAATAGTGGCTTATAACTGAAATTTTTTACGGTTTTCCACATTTTAATAATAATAACCTTTTCTGAATAGGAAATCTATTTCAACATATCGGAGTAATCTTCTGGTAATTCTGCATCAATATCACGAAGATATTTTTCTAAAGCTATCATTGTTTGATGACCAGTAATGCCCATCAATATACTTTTAGCTTCATGAGGTGTTTTTGTTTTTCGAATTTCTCGATATAGGTTTGTTATAGCTGTATGTCTAAAACTGTATAATCCATAATTTTTATCCAATTCAAAATGGTCTTTGACAATTTTGAACTTTTTAGAAAAGTAATCTCTACGATTATTTTCTTCTGCATCCCATTCTCCTCCAATAGATGTTGGTGTGAATAAATAATGATTTTTGTCCATTTGGGGCGTAATGGACAAAATTAATGCTTAAAACCTTGTTAGCCCTTATTGTTACTATCTTTGAAGCAAATCAAAGGCTATGAATAAAAAAAGTGCTTTTACTGTGGTAAAGGATTTACTAAGAAAAATGGTTTTGTTAAAGGAATTCAACGATACAAATGTGCAATTTGTAGCA
>CAIRNC010000440.1 GCA_903879875.1 uncultured Bacteroidota bacterium | reverse complement strand
ATAGTATTTAGTCCTTTTTACTTTTCTTTAATATTGACATTTTCATTGCAATTGCCATTTCATGCTATTTTATCAATTTTACAATTTCATCTACAATGTCATTTGTAGCGTTGATTTTGGCTAATTTTTTTATATTTTCTGATAGTTGTTTTTGCAAATTTTCATTGATAACTAAATCGTTAAAAACAGTATTGAAATTTTCATCCAACTCACTTTCTTTAAGCATCAATGCCCCTTTTTTATCCACAATTGATTTTGCGTTTTTGGTTTGATGATCTTCGGCAACATTTGGTGATGGAATGAAAATCACCGGTTTTCCAACAATACTCAACTCCGAAACCGATGAAGCTCCAGCACGAGAAATCACGAAATCTGCAGCCGCGTAAACCAAATCCATTCGATCAATAAATGCAAAAACCTGAACGTTTTTGGAATTAAATTTTTTATATTCTTCCAAATAAAACTTGCCACATTGCCAAATGACCTGAACATTTAACGCGTCGAATAAAGGCAATTCTTTTTCAATTAATTGATTTACTCTTCTCGCTCCAAGGCTTCC
Source organism: uncultured Bacteroidota bacterium (assembly GCA_903879875.1). Taxonomy (GTDB): domain Bacteria; phylum Bacteroidota; class Bacteroidia; order Flavobacteriales; family Flavobacteriaceae; genus Flavobacterium. Next base: position 15,909 of record CAIRNC010000440.1, on the reverse strand, counting down.
TCCAAGAATCAAAAGTGTTTTTTTGGATGCATCTAAATTGAAATATTTAATTGCTTCTTCTCGTTTAGTGTCAATATCTATCAAATCTTGACGAACAGGATTTCCTGTTAAAATCATTTTTTCTTTTGGAAAAAATCGTTCTAAATTTTCATAAGCCACACAAATTCTATTGGCTTTTTTACTCAACAATTTATTCGTAATTCCAGGAAATGAATTTTGTTCTTGAATTACCGTTGGAATATTCAAGGAATTCGCCATTTGCAATAAAGGTCCCGAAGCAAATCCGCCCGTTCCAATGACCACATCGGGTTTAAATGCTTTAATAATTGCTCTTGATTTCCATAAGCTATTCGCCAATTTTACAGGAAATAATACATTCTGTAAAGTCAATTTTCTTTGTAATCCTGCAATCCAAAGTCCTTTTATTGCATATCCTGCTTGAGGTACTTTTTGCATTTCCATTTTGTCTTGTGCACCAACAAAAAGAAATTCAGCATCTGGAAAACGCGATTTTAATTCATTTGCAATAGCAATGGCTGGGTAGATATGTCCACCTGTTCCGCCGCCACTTACTATGAATTTATGTTTTGCCATTTTTTTTAAAATTGAAATAGTTTATTTATTCTTAACCGCTTTCATTGGGTTTTTAATCGTTTCTTTTATCGAATAGTTTTCCTCATCATCTACTTCATTATCATTGGAATCGTCAGAATCATCTTCTTCTAATTGCTTATCAATTAATTTTTGAAGTGCAATTTCTCTTTTTTCTTTTTCTTCTATTTCTTGTGCAATTTCTTCTTCTTTTTTGGTCACACTAATGATAATTCCGATAGCGACACATGTCATCCAAATAGAACTTCCTCCGCTACTTACCAATGGTAATGTTTGTCCCGTTACGGGCAATAATTGCACAGCAACTCCCATATTTATTAATGCTTGAAATATAATTGGGAATCCTAAACCGACTACTAATAATTTTCCAAATTGCGAATTGGCTTTGTGCGCCGCAATGATGAATCTGAAAAACAATAATAAATATAATACCAAAACACCAATACCTCCAATTAATCCATATTCTTCGACAATGATGGCGAAAATAAAATCGGAAGAGGATTGTGGTAAAAAGTTCTTTTGAACACTTTTGCCTGGTCCTAATCCATACATTCCACCTGTTGCAATTGCCGTTTTTGCTTTTTCAATTTGATAATCATCATCTGACAGTTCTTGGCTTCCTTTAAAATGATTGTCCAATCGGTTTTCCCAGGTCTTCACCCTTTGAAATATTTTTGGTGTGTGCGCTGGATTTGTTTTTTCAATAACCTTGGCTACAAGAATAAAGGATAACAATAATCCAATACCTAAACCTATGATGATTCCAATATATTTTTTAGGATAATCACCAACAAAAGTGAGCATCAATACCATTAAAAATAGTAGTGCAGCAGTAGATAAATTACTTGGCAAAATCAACATTAAGGTGATTCCCACAGGAATCCATAAATCAATAAACGATGAACTAAAAGTTACAGGTTCTGTTTGTGTTTTCGATAAATAACGCGCCACAAACATCATCAAAACGATGGAAGCAAAAGCAGATGTTTGAAAGGAAACTCCAATAAAAGGCACTTGAATCCATCGTGTGGCGCTTCCTTGTTCTACTCCAAAGAACAGCGTATAGCCTAATAATATCCATACAAAAGGCAACAAAATTCGAGAAATACTTCTAAAATAATGATATGGCACTTTATGAATTCGGTACAAAATAAAAAAACCGAAAAGAATATGAATCGCATGTTTTAGTAAATAGCCTAATGTATTTCCTGTTCCATGATTCATGTAAGCCAAATTGCTACTTGCACTAAAAACAGGCATAAACGAGAATAGTCCAAGCAATGCCACGAATGACCAAATGCCTTTATCTCCTTTTAAACTGTTTATTAATTGTAACATTTTTTTAGTTTATGGTTTTAGAAAAGTTTATGCGTTTATGCAAAACTTACGAACTTCATTTTTTTATAAATTCTGCACTGCTTTTTTGAATTGATTTCCTCTTTCTTCATAGTTTTCAAACAAGTCGAAACTTGCACATGCTGGCGACAACAAAACCGCATCACCTTTTTCAGCTAATCGTTGTGACATTTGTACGGCATCAACCATATTATCCACTTCAATCATTACATCGACTACATTTCCGAATGTGTCGATAATTTTTTTATTATCAATTCCTAGACAAACAATAGCTTTCACTTTTTCACGAACCAAAGCCATCAATTCGGTGTAATCATTTCCTTTGTCAACCCCACCAACAATCCAAACGGTTGGAGTTGTCATACTATCTAAAGCAAAGAAAACAGAATTCACATTTGTAGCCTTTGAATCGTTGATGTATTGTACATTTTGAATTTTCAACACTTTTTCTAAACGGTGTTCAACCCCTTGAAAATTAGACAAACTCTCTCTTATGGTAGCCTTTCTAATTTTCATCAATTGTGCAACGGATGCTGCAGCCATAGCGTTTTTCACATTATGCTTACCTTCAAGAGCAAATTGAGCTATTTCCATTGTAAATTCTTCGTTGTTGATTTCTATTTCCATTTTTTCTTCTTTTATTGAAACTCCATTTTCTACTTGTTTTGTTAAGGAGAATGGTATTTTTTTTGCTTTTATTGTATTGTTTTTAAACCAATTGTTGATGGCTTCATCATCTGCATCATAAATCAAGTAATCGTTCTTGTCTTGATTTTTTGTAATCCTAAATTTCGATTCAATGTAATTTTCATATTTATAGTCGTATCGGTCTAAATGATCGGGACTAATGTTTGTAAGTATTGCAATATGTGGCTTGTATGTAAAACAGCCGTCTAATTGAAAACTGCTTAATTCTAAAACGTAAACATCAAACGCATCGTCCGCTACTTGCCATGCAAAACTTTTTCCAATATTTCCACCCAAGCCAACATTCAAACCGCCTTCTTTTAATAAATGATAAGTCAGCATGGTTGTTGTTGTTTTTCCATTGCTACCCGTAATTCCAATGGTAATTGCTTTGGTAAAAGGCGCTGCAAACTCTATTTCAGATATCACAGGAATCTTTTTCTCTAAAAGTTTTTTTACTATAGCTGATTTATCAGGAATTCCGGGGCTTTTCATTACCACATCTGCATTCAAAATTTTATGTTCTGTATGGGTTTCTTCTTCCCATGGTATTTCATTAATTGTAAGAACTTCTTTGTAATGGTCTTTTATTTTTCCAAAATCAGACACAAAAACATCAAACCCTTTTTTCTTTCCAAGAATTGCAGTTCCAACGCCACTTTCGCCTCCACCAAGGATTACTAATCGTTTCATTTATTGCAATTTTAAAGTTACAATGGAGAGAATCGCTAATAAAATGCCGACAATCCAAAAACGGGTTACTATTTTACTTTCGTGATACCCTTTCTTTTGGTAATGATGGTGTAATGGTGACATCAAGAAAATTCTTCTTCCTTCTCCAAATCGTTTTTTGGTATATTTAAAGTATCCCACTTGTAAAACAACCGAAAAATTCTCAACCAAAAAGATACCGCACAATAATGGAATAAGCATTTCTTTTCTAACCGATATGGCCAAAACGGCAATGATTCCACCAATCGTTAAACTTCCTGTATCGCCCATAAAAACAGTTGCTGGATAGGAATTATACCATAGAAATCCAACTAATGCTCCTACAAATGCAGCAATAAATACAGTCATTTCTCCCGAATTAGGAATGTACATTACATTGAGATAATTGGAAAGAATTATGTTTCCAGACACAAACGTAAAAATACCCAAAGCGAGAACGGATATTGCGGAAGTTCCAGCGGCTAAACCATCAATTCCATCAGTAAGGTTAGCCCCATTTGAAACTGCTGTGATGATAAAAATTACTATTGGAATAAAAACCAACCAAGCCCATTTTTCATAGCCTTCACCTGTCCAAGCCAATATTTCAGCATAATCAAGTTCGTTGTTTTTGAAAAAAGGAATGGTAGTAGCTGTTGATTTTTCTTCAATTGTTGTAGTTCGTATTTCTGTTTTCGCAACATTTGAAATGGTGCTTTTTTCTCTTATTGTAACACCCGGATGAAAGTACAACACAGAGCCTACAATTAAACCTAGACCTACTTGCCCAATTACTTTAAAAATTCCCTTTAAACCTTGTTTGTCTTTTTTGAAAATTTTAATATAATCATCAATAAAACCAATGGTTCCCATCCATAGCGTAGTTACAATTAATAGGATGATATAAATATTATCTAATTTTGAAAGTAAAACAACTGGAATCAATGTTGCCATAATGATGATAAGTCCACCCATAGTTGGCGTGCCCGCTTTTTGAGTTTGACCAGCTAAACCAAGTTCTCTTACTGTTTCCCCTACTTGTTGATTTCTCAAAAAAGTAATTATTTTTTTTCCGAAAATCGTCGATACGGATAATGATAAAATTATCGCTAATGCGGATCGAAACGTGATGTATTGAAAAACGCCTGCTCCAGGAACGTTGAAATTTTTGTGTAAATAGTCAAATAAATAGTATAACATTAGTTCTGTTTTTTGGTTAGCATTTATTTATTTAATTGTTCTAATAATTCTTTAACAATTTTCATGTCGTCAAAATCATAGCGAACGCCTTGAATTTCTTGATACGTTTCATGTCCTTTTCCGGCAATTAGAATAATATCATTTGGCTGCGCCAATTGGCAAGCGGTTTTAATAGCTTGTTTTCTATCAGTAATCGAAATTGATTTCTTGAAATTGTGTGGTGCAATGCCACCCTCCATTTCTGAAATAATGGTTTCTGCGTCTTCCGTTCTTGGATTGTCAGATGTAATAATCACTTTATCACTTAAATCAGCTGCAATGCCAGCCATGATTGGTCGTTTAGTTTTGTCTCTATCACCTCCGCAACCCACAACTGTAATCAATTGTTCGTTTTTCGTACGAATGTCATTTATCGTTTTTAATACATTTTCTAAAGCATCTGGCGTGTGTGCATAATCTACAATTGCCGTGATTTTATCGTTTGAAACAATAAATTGGAATCGTCCAGAAACACTTTCTAATTCAGATAATAATCGTAAAACTTCAAAACTATCTAAACCTAATTCAACCGCAGTGCCATAAATTGCTAACAAATTATAAGCGTTGAATGTGCCTATCAATCGTACCCATACTTCATTATTGTTGATTTTTAATAATAAACCAGATAATTGATTTTCTAAAATTTGTGCTTTATAATCGGAATAGGTTTTTAACGCATAGGTTAATTTTCTTGCAGTTGTATTTTGCAACATTACCATTCCATTTTTATCATCACAATTGGATAATGCAAAAGCAGATTTGTCCAAATTATCAAAAAATGATTTTTTCACATCACGATATTCGGCAAATGTTGGATGATAATCTAAATGGTCGTGCGATAAATTTGTAAAAACACCTCCTGTAAAATGCAGTCCTTCTGTCCGTTTTTGATGTACACCGTGGGAACTCACTTCCATAAAACAATGTGTCACTTCATTTTCAATCATTTCCGCTAAAAAGCGATTGATTGTCAATGAATCAGGCGTAGTGTGTGTGGCTTTATATTCCTTTTCATCCACCAAAATTTTAACTGTAGAAAGTAATCCTACTTTAAATCCTGCTTTTTTAAACAATTGATAAAGTAAAGACGCTATAGTAGTTTTGCCATTTGTACCTGTAATACCAACGAGTTTTAATTTTTGTGATGGATTGCCATAATAATTGGCTGCCATAAATGCCAATGCTTTATTAGTATCTTTTACCTGAATATAGGTAATTCCAGTTACAATATTTACAGGAAACGTATCGCAAACAATCGCAATTGCACCTAGATTTATTGCCTTTTCAATATAATCATGCCCATCAGAAACCGTTCCTCTAATAGCTACAAATACATCATTTTCTACTATTTTTCTTGAGTCAAAATCAATAGCATGAATTGTAATATCGGTTGGTCCTTTTATGGCTTCGATGGCTACTTTATATAATATGTCTTTTAGAATGTTCACGATAACTCTAATATTATTGTTTTATTTTTTTCTAATCGTTCTCCTGGATTCAGTGATTGTTTTTTTACTTTGCCAATGCCAATTGCTTTTACTTTTAATCCTAAATTTTCTAGAATTGTTACCGCATCCATTCCAGCCATACCTCTAACATTTGGGATTAAACCTGATTTTGTATTTACCTTATCGGCATAATTATTAAAATCGATTTCTTGTTTGGCATTTTTTACTTTCAAGTTTTTTACAACATTCATCGTTGGTGAATCTGTAAATATTTTCTGTGCAATTCTTTTAAAAACTGGGCCTGCAACATCTGCTCCATAATAATTGTTATTTACCGTACTTGGTTTATGTACCACTACAATACAAGAATATTTAGGAACATCAGCGGGAAAGAATCCAACAAAAGAAGAAGCGTAATATTTATTGGCACCACCATCTTTTGCATAATCGACTTGAGCAGTCCCGGTTTTTCCTGCCATAGAAAAGTCTTTTGAAAACAAACTTTTACCTGTTCCGTTTCGAACTACATTTTTCAAAACTGCTTTTACTTTTGCAATAGTTTCGTCTGAACAAATTTTGGGATTGATAACTATTTTGTCGAATTTTTTTATTGTTCTATTCCACTCTTTTATTTCTTTTACAAAAATGGGTTTTACCATTTCTCCGTTATTTGCAACAGCATTATAAAGTGTCAATGTTTGCAAAGGAGTTACGGCAACACCGTATCCAAAAGCCATCCAAGGCAATGTAATTGCTGACCAATTTTTGTCTGTTGGTTGTGGGATTTTAGAGTGTCCTTCCCCTTCAAATGGTAATCCCAAAGGTTTGTTTAATCCATAACTGTTGATGCGATTCACAAATTGTTCAGGACTGTTTTTATAATTATTATATACCGATTGAACCATTACGGTATTGGATGAAACTTCGAAACCTCTTGCTAAAGAAATTCTTCCATAACCGCCTTTGTGTGAATCTCTAACAAATTTACCTCTATATTCAATTTGACCGCCATGACTATCAAAAACAGCACTTGTATCTATTTTTTTATCATCTAAAAGTGCAATTAAATCCAATAATTTAAATGTGGAGCCTGGTTCGTGAGCTTCGCCAACGGCATAATTCAATTTTTCATAGTAAACGCCATTTGCGTCTTTCCCAAGGTTTGAAATGGCTTTTACCTCACCTGTTTTGGTTTCCATTACTACTACACATCCATGATCCGCTTCGTAATATTCGAGTTGTTTTAACAAGGCATGGTGCGCAATATCCTGTATGTAAACATCAATGGTAGAGAAAACATCGTAGCCATCTTTAGGCTCAATCTCATTGTTGTCACGCAATGGTTTCCACTGTCCTTTTGCGATTTTTTGTTTTAGAACTTTCCCGTTTTTCCCGTTTAAATATTTACCAAAAGCACCTTCAATTCCTGCTTCTCGAAGTTTTCCGTTTTCGTCAATTCTTTCGTAGCCAATGGTTCTTTCAGCAATTTCTCCAATTGGATGTTTTCTAACGGTTTCTTGTTCGATTATAATTCCGCCTTTATAAGCACCTAAATTGAACAATGGAAAACCTTTTATTTTAATGTATTGCGTATAACTCAAATCGCGCGCAATAAGGAAAAATCTATTTTTATTTATTCTTGCTTTAGTTAATTCAGAATGGTAGAAACTGCTTGGTTTTCCTAAAACTAAAGATAATGAGTCGGAAAGGGCATCAATGTTTTTTTTAAAGTCTTCCTTTTTTGGAGCTACTCCATCAAATCGAATGGTATAATTAGGAATCGACGTTGCCAATAAACTTCCGTCAGAGGAATACAAATTGCCTTTATTAGCAGGAATTACGAAGCTTTTTACAGATTTTTCTTTGGCTAATTTTTTATAATAACTCCCTTCAACCCACTGTATGTTAGTGAGTTTTACAACTATTGCGCAAGCCATCAAAAAGACGATTACGGCAATACCATAAATTTTAAAGGAATTATTTTTTGCTTCTAGTGCCATATTTTATTGAAAAAACTTTTTTCTTTTTCTTTTGCTACTTTTATTTTAACTGGAGGAACAGCCGATGGAAAAATTAATTTTTCTTCCATTTTTAACGAAACTGTTGATTCCATTTTTAATTTCATTAATTCAGAACGTCGATCCACAAACTCGGAGCGCAATTCTTTCACTTCGCTGGTTAAAGCATTAATTTTGAATATTTTTTGTTCATATCTATTGGTGTTTGCAATCATTATAATTGCCAATAAAATAATGAAAAGTATAAATCGCCAATTTTTATTAGCATCTTCATTGACCAAAAAACGCGCTTTTAATATGCTATAAATCCCGCCTTTCATCTTTTTTCTGCAATTCTTAATTTGGCACTTCTCGCTCTATTATTGATTTTTATTTCTGCAAAATCGGGTACAATTAATTTTCCTATGGTTTTAAAAGGAACCGAAAAATTTCCAAAAAAGTCTCGTTCTGGTTCGCCTTCAAACATGCCGTTTTTAACAAAACGTTTCACCAATCGATCTTCGAGGGAATGATATGACAATACACTTAACCGCCCTTCGGGCTTTAAAATCTCTAATGATTGTTCTAAAAATTCTTTCAAAACATCCATTTCCTGATTAACTTCAATTCGAATGGCTTGATACATTTGAGCCAATATTTTATGGCTTTTGTGCGCTGGTAAAAAGCGACTCAATACGTTTTTTAAATGTTCGGTGTTTTTAATCACTTCCATTTCACGAGCCTCAATGATTACTCTGGCAATTGCAGGAGCATTTTTAAGTTCGCCATAATCATAAAAAACTCTTCTTAAGTTTGCTTCGTCATATTCGTTTACAATTCGATAGGCGCTTAAATCATTTTTTTGACTCATCCTCATGTCCAATTCGGCATCAAAACGAGTAGAAAAACCTCTTTCTGCAACATCAAATTGATGTGATGAAACGCCTAAATCAGCCAGAATTCCATCCACAGCTTTTACATTATGAAAGCGTAAAAAGCGTTTTATAAACCTGAAATTTTCATTAATCAAAACAAATCTTTCGTCATCTATTATATTTGCCAAAGCATCTTCATCTTGATCAAAAGCAAACAATCGGCCGTTCGGACCTAGTCGTTCCATTATTTCGCGCGAATGACCCCCTCCGCCAAAAGTTACATCTACATAAACGCCATCGGGCTTAATGTTCAAACCATCAACGGTTTCTTTTAATAAAACGGGATTATGATATTCCATTGGTGTCGTCATTAAAATTCCCCATTACTTCTTCTGCTAAATCAGCAAAATCTTCTGCATCACTAGCAATAGATTGTTCGTATAATTCTTTATCCCAAACTTCAACGATATTTACTTTTGAAGACAACACTACGTCTTTATTGATATGTCCAAAAGCAACTAAATCTTTTGGTACCAACAATCGGCCTAAATCATCAATTTCGATAATTTTGACTCCAGCCATAAATTTTCTGATAAAATCATTGTTCTTTTTGTTGAAACGATTCAGTTTGTTGATTTTTTGCATCATCAAATTCCATTCAGCCATTGGCCATAGTTCCAAGCAAACATCAAAAACAGATCGTTTTAAAACGAACCCCTCTTGCAACGAAGCTGTCAATTGCTTTTTTAAAGGCGCAGGCAATAGCAGCCTTCCTTTAGCATCAACTTTACATTCGTATGTTCCAATAATGGTATTCAATGAATTATGTTTTTGAATGAATAAGAGCAAATATAGAAAATATTTTACCACAATTTACCACTTCCTACCACTTTGTTAATAAGTTTTATGTTGTTCAAAACAAAATGCTTACTCATTAAATATTTTAACTAACATTTTTTTTGAAGATGTTTTACGATTAGTTTTAAAATCAAATTAAAATCACAATAAAAAATGCTAAAAATATTGGTTATTTGAATTTTTCACAACAGAATAGGTTTGGGAATAAAACACATAGTTTTAAAAATGTTTTGAAAATTAGTCGTTTAGCAATTTATCAACACTACATAAATTAGTGAATTGGATTCAAAAATAAATTGGATTCAAAATTATGAGTCACAATGATTAGGATTTTAGCATTAAAGCCATATATTTGTGAGAATTGAAATGCCAAATAAAGAATGGAACACGAATTAAAAAAAGAAGGAAGATACAAATATTTTGAAGCTGGAGAAGGTACGCCAATCATCATTTTACACGGTTTGATGGGAGGTTTAAGTAACTTTGATGGTGTAGCTAATTATTTTCCAAAACATGGATACAAAGTGGTAATTCCTGAATTGCCTATTTATACCCAAAACATTTTAAAAACAAACGTAAAAGCTTTTGCAAAATATGTAAAGGATTTTATCACTTATAAAGGTTATGATCGTGTGATTTTGTTAGGAAATTCGCTTGGAGGTCACATTGCACTTTATCATACTAAAATGTATCCTGAAAAAATGCTTGGACTTGTAATAACAGGAAGTTCAGGTCTTTACGAAAGTGCTATGGGGGATAGTTATCCAAGAAGAGGCGATTACGATTACATTCAAAAGAAAGCCGAGGCAGTGTTTTATGACCCGAAAATCGCTACTAAAGAAATTGTCGATGAGGTATATTCGATGGCAAATGACAGAATAAAATTAATCAAAACATTAACCATCGCCAAAAGTGCCATTCGCCATAATATGGCTAAAGATTTGCCGAAAATGCACGTGCCAACTTGTATTATTTGGGGCAAAAACGACTCGGTTACACCACCAGAAGTGGCTATTGAATTTGATAAATTATTACCAAATTCCTCACTATATTGGATAGACAAATGTGGTCATGCAGCTATGATGGAACATCCTGACGAATTTAATGAATTGTTATTTGATTGGTTACAAAAAACACATTTAGGACACTAATTCCTAACCACTACTAAATGAAAATTAATACTGCCGAATTTATAATAAGCAACTCCGAAGTTGGCAAATGTCCTAAAGATTTTTTGCCGGAATACGCCTTTATTGGTCGTTCTAATGTTGGTAAATCTTCCTTAATAAATATGATTACCAATCATAAAAATTTAGCCAAAACATCTGGAAGACCAGGAAAAACGCAGCTTATTAATCATTTTAAAATCAATAATAATTGGTTTTTGGTCGATTTACCAGGTTATGGATATGCTAAAGTTTCTAAAAAAACCAAATCGGTTTTTCAACAATTTATTACTGATTATTTTGAAACAAGAGAGCAACTAGTTTGTGCTTTTGTATTGATTGATATTCGTCATGAGGCGCAAAATATTGACATTGAATTTATGTCGTATATGGGCGAAAGCGAAATTCCATTTTGTATCATTTTTACAAAAGCTGATAAAATTAGTAAAGTAAAAATTGATTCGCATGTTGCTGCCTATAAGAAGCAAATGTTTGCTAACAATTGGGAAGAAATGCCACAATATTTCGTTACTTCTGCCACGGAACAAACGGGTAAAGAAGAGTTGCTTTCCTACATTGCCGCTGTAAATGAAGAGGTTTTTAAAAATAATAGTACCTTCTAAAATTGAAGAAAAGTTTCCTCTTAGCAAATACAATTTGTCTTATTCTTTATCTGAAAAAATTCCTTTTGCGTTGGAAATGGGTTTGATTTTTAATTTTGCAATGGTTGCACATCTTCTATTTATTAAAAAATCACAAACGGAAAGTCTAAAATTATTGTTTAATCGCACAAGCCAAAAAAATCAATTTAAATATGAGTTTTATCATATATTTTTTTGCCAAAAATGAATTATTTTTGTTTTAAATTTATAAAGGTATGAGTAAATATGTAACGGCAGAAGAAGCCGTAAAAATAGTTAAATCTAATGATAGGGTTTATCTTCAAGCTGCTGCAGCTGCACCCACAATATTAGCCAACGCATTAACCGAAAGAGCTGCCGAGTTGCGAAATGTCGAAGTTTGTCATTTGCATATCGAAGGCGAAGCACGTTATGCCAATATAGAATTAGCAGAAAGTTTTCATGTCAATTCCTTTTTTCTAGGTGCCAATGTGCGTCATACGTTGAAAGCGGGCAATGGTTCTTATACACCTGTTTTTTTGAGTGAATTGCCTCATTTGTTTAGAAAAAACATCCTGCCAATTGATGTTGCATTTATTCACGTTTCACCACCCGATCGTCATGGTTATTGTTCGCTTGGTGTTTCTGTTGAAGCTACAGTTGCCGCCATTGAAAACGCAAAAATTGTAGTTGCACAGGTCAATCCACAAATGCCAAGAACTTTTGGCGATGGTATTCTACACGTTTCCGAAATTGATTATTTGGTCGATGTGGACACTCCGATTTATGCACATGACATGGAAGCATTTACCGACGAGGAAGAAAAAATAGGTACATATATCGCTTCACTAATAGAAGACAAAAGCACCCTTCAAATGGGAATTGGTTCGATTCCAAATGCAGCTTTGAGTAAATTAAAAAACCATAAAGATTTAGGATTGCATACTGAAATGTTCTCCGACGGTGTGATTGATTTAATAGAAAATGACGTCATCAATTGCAATTATAAAGGTACTTTGCGCGGACGTGTTTTAGCTACTTTTTTAATGGGTTCCAAAAGATTGTATGACTTTGTAAGTGACAATCCTTTTATAGAAATGAAAGAATCGTCTATGGTGAATGACACCGCTCGTATTCGTAAAAATCCGAAAATGGTCGCTATCAATTCGGCTATTGAAGTAGATTTAACAGGGCAAGTTTGTGCCGATTCTATTGGGCCAAGAATGTATTCTGGAGTAGGAGGACAAATGGATTTTATTCGTGGAGCTTCTTTAAGTCCAGGCGGAAAAGCCATTATAGCATTGCCATCAACTACAAAAAGAGGCGAAAGCAGAATCGTACCGTTTTTAAAACAAGGTGCGGGAGTGGTAACTACAAGAGCCCATATCCATTATGTAATTACCGAGTACGGAATTGCCGATTTGTATGGAAAAACCTTGCGACAACGCGCCACCGAATTGGTTCGGATAGCACACCCCAACCATCAAGAACGCATTGATAAAGAATACTATGATTTATTCAGTAAAATGTAAAAAAAATGCTCCCGTTAGAGGAGCATTTTTTTTGGAAAAAGTATTTTGATGGGATTGCTTTCGATAGTGGGTTTGAATTGCAAATTCTAATTATTCTATAGAAAACCAAAATAGACTACTTTTCAATAATAAGACATTGTTGGTGAGTGATTCATAGTTCGAACTACGAATCAAAAGAAAAACTAGCTGTTATCTGATTATTTTTTTCTTACTTCTCTTGCTGTAAATAATTATTTTAAACTTATTTATGGTCAACAAAGCAAATACCTCAACGTATTTCATCATTTATTTACTTAGCAACCGCCTTTATTAGGTACACGTTTATAAATTATTTTACCATCTCGTTCTACATAGTCGCCTGATATTATTGAAAAGTAATACTTGGGTGCGAAGGATACACTATGACTTCTTATAATTATTTTGTCGTTAACTTTTAAGCTATGCAACTGCTGATATTCATTAGACTTTATTGAACCAAAACTAAGAATATAATCCTCACCATTAATATTGACAATTATTCCGAAACCCAATCTTGAGCCCGGCGGAAGCGAAAGAGCGGTTACAGTTCCCTCCATATTGGTAAAATCCCGAACGGACTTACTTATTTTAGCAATATCGCCAAGCACTTTTCTGCCAGCAGGTGACGCTTTCCATTTTTTTAATTTTACACCATCGGGAGATGCTTCCCATTTTTTCAATTCAGCATTATTTTCAGCAGCAGAATGAGGTTTTGGGATGGATTTTTTAGGTATTTCCTCTTTAATTTCACGATTTGCACTCGAGCCGTACGCGGATGGAGCGAAGATAAATACCAGTCCACTTACCACAACCAGCGATATGATCAGCGCATAAATGATTTTTTTCATATTTTTTAGTTTTAATTAATAATATAGTTTTGTCCCCTTTTAAGGTTTATGTTGCAAAACTACTTTATTATTTTTCGGCTAGTGAACTTAAAATTGTAAATAAAATTGTAAACTTTGTAAATAAAAATTTGACACTATGTTTAATAGCAGAAATCTCCTTTCCGGAAAACGCAAATACCTGTTCGGTTTATTATTGCTCTCCTTTATCGGTGTAATCGGTGCGGCTTTTAGCAATGAGGATAGTGACGACTTTGATTTTGCCAGAAGGGAAGTTTTACTCCGCCGCATCGGACATGAAATTCTGCTACAGTCGGGCGATAGTATTTCGAGAGTGCTCCCTGTGAAAAAAATTACAAAAAATGAATATCTTATCCAGTTTGAGAAGGAGCTTACTTTTCAGCCCGATTCCTTAATGAGCATTACACGGCGTTTTTTGGACAACGCGCCACTTTCAAATAATTATATTGTCAACGTTCTCAACTGTAACAACTCAAGCGTAGCCTATGGATATGCTATTTCCAAAAACAAGAAAGATAATATTGTAGCCTGTATCGGAAGAACCCAGCCCAAAGCCTGTTATGGGATCAATATTAAATTCAAACCAACAAGCAGCAAAACATTTAAGTATGGATATCTTCTGGGCAGCCTTTCCCTTTTAGGATTTTTTGGTTTTATTTTTTTGAAATCGTTTAAGCCGAAAAAAGCGTTGTCTAACAGTCAGCATAACGATACGTTTACTTTAGGGGCGGCATTGTTCGATGTAAAAAACAAGAAACTGATTGTAAATGGAAAAACAATAGACTTGACTGGAACGGAAACCCGCTTATTACTCCTTTTTGCATTGCATCCCAACGAGATTATAGAGCGAAGTCGAATTCAAAAAGAGATTTGGGAAGATGAAGGTGTTGTAGTAGGACGAAGTTTAGATATGTTCATTTCAAAACTTAGAAAAAAACTAGAATTTGATTCGAATTTAAAAATTGTTGTTGTACGTGGCAAAGGATATAAGTTTGAAACGAACAACTTGCCGAAAACTTAACCATGAATTTTAGCATGTGCTTCAGGCAGTTATTCTTATTTATCCATAATTAAGTATAAATAGCTTTGGAAATTTGCATATCCGTTTTCATTAGGTTTTTCTAAATCAATCATTCGATTAATACCTGAATCATAAATTTGCCAATTATTAATAAGTGCAAGTTTAGCTAATTCAAACAAAGCATTTTCGCCATAAAGCGAAATCATTTTATTACTCACTAATTCATCATCTGTAAATAAATTTATTGAAAAATTGTTTCCAATAATTTCAACATAATTATCTTCTTGTTTATAAACAGTAAAATGTTCAAATAAAATTTTGTCAAAATTTATTACAACAAGTTTTTCTTCATCTATTTCCTCAACAGAATTTATTTTTTGTGTCGAACTAAATAAAACAATATCCCAACTCATAATTTATTTAAGATTTTCTCCCGCTAATGCGAGCGTCTCGCTCGTACTCCCACACTACCAATTGATTTTTTTATTTCATTTTTCTCCCTAACTTGTTTGGTTGATATGAGCAAGATGCTCGCACGAGTCTGAGGTTTTTAATGTATGTAGTTATATTTTCCAGTCATAAACACTTTTCCACTTTCTGCATCAACTTGAATAATACCACAGCTATCGCATTTTTTTTCAATTTTCCAATAGACTAATTTCCGTTTTCCTTTTTTATACGCAACACTTGTCTTCGGATAAATGTAAGTCTCAAAAGATATCACCACACTATCACCAGAAATATCATATCGTTGAGCAATTTTTAAGGCTTCCTCTTTCGAAATATTTATTTCATTTTGGTTGTCTTTACAAGCAACGAAGCAAGCAACGATTATAGCGAAAAATATTCTTCTTTTCATTACGTTTTGATTTCGTGTGGATTAATGGCAGCCAACGATTCCTT
>CAIRNC010000439.1 GCA_903879875.1 uncultured Bacteroidota bacterium | reverse complement strand
ACCGTAATACATCGCTTTTACAATTCCGTCTGAAAGTCCAATTTTAGGCACATAAATGTTTTTTGCGCCACTCCATTTCATTGCATGGAGATAGACTTTAAGTGCTGGAATTATTACGTCGGCTCGATCTGGATTCAAACCTAAATTCGAAACCCGTTGCTCGTAAGACAATGCTCCTAGAGCGTTGTATTGTGTGTTCAAATAGGAATAAGACATCGGTTTGTCTTCTTGTTTTCCTGACATTTTAAAAATTTTGTTGATGTTCCCTCCAGAACCTATGAGCGTAACACTATCAAAATTTTCAGTATGGTGTTTTATCCATTTTTCGATTTCTGTCCAAACAATATCACAAACCATATTGTTGATTAAGCGAACTGTACCAATCTTAAATGATTTAGAAACAATCATTTTTGCGTCAGAAAATAAAGAAAATTCAGTACTACCACCGCCCACATCAACATAAAGATAGGTTTTATCGGTTTTTAACAAATGGTGTAAATCGGTTGAAGCAATTATGGCTGCTTCTTTTTTGCCATCAATAATTTCAATTTTAATATCGGCTTTTTTCTTAATTAGTTCTACCACTTCTTTGCCGTTATAAGCTTCTCGCATAGCTGATGTTGCAAAAGCCAAATATTTTTCCACTTTATGCACTTTCATTAAAAGTTTAAAAGCTTTCATGGCATCACACATTCGCTCTGTATTTTCTTCGGAAATTTCACCAACCGTAAAAGCATCTTGCCCAAGACGAATTGGCACTCGAACAAGGGAACTTTTACTAAATTGTGTTTCTTTGCCTTCTTCTTCAATTATATTGGCTACGAGCAATCGTAAGGCATTAGAACCAATATCAATTGCTGCATATTTTTTTATTTTAATCATTTTATTGTTTGGCGTATTTTAAAATTAATGGTCGATTTTTGTATTGCTTTTATAATAATTATAGGTTTCTAATTGTGCTCTAAACACCGGACTATCGCCTCTTTCTCTATATTTATTATCTAATTTTTCGGAATGCAATCGTGCTTTAACATTTCCTTGCCAGCCAACATCAAAGCTGTCCATGAGTTCTTTTTTAACATCATAATCATAAATTGGGCAACTTACTTCTACCCTACCATCCAAGTTTCGTGTCATGAAATCGGCTGATGAAATATAAACTTCTGGATTTCCTGCATTGGCAAAAATATAAACCCTTGAATGTTCCAAATAATTATCAACAATGCTTATGGCTTCAATATTTTCACTCATACCTTCAACGCCTGGAATCAAACAACATATACCGCGAATCAACAACTGAATTTTAACGCCTTCTCTACTGGCTTCGTATAATTTATCAATCATTTTGATATCAGAGATGCTGTTCATTTTCAATTTAATATACGCAGGTTTTCCCAATTTTGCATACATAATTTCTTTGTCTATTAACCTGTAAAAACGAGTTCTTGTATAATGTGGCGAAACGATTAAATGCTTGTATCGGTGCAATCTGTAATTTACTTCAAAGAAATCAAACACTTTTGAAACGTCTTTTAAAATCTGCTGATGTGCTGTAAATAAAGTAACATCGGTGTACACTTTTGCAGTAGATTCATTAAAATTTCCAGTAGAAATTATTCCGTATCGTTTAATTTTACCTTCTTCCATACGTTCAATTAAGCAAATTTTACTGTGTACTTTCAAGCCTTTTATTCCAAAAATTAATTCGATGCCTTCGGTTTGCATTTGCTCTGAATAAGAAATATTGGAAGCTTCATCAAAACGGGCTTGCAATTCAATTTGAACCGTTACTTTCTTCCCATTTTTAGCCGCATTTATCAATGAACTTATTACTTGAGAATTTTTAGCTAAACGGTATAATGTGATTTTAATGGAGGTTACTTTTGGGTCTAAAGCCGCTTCTCGCAAGAATTTAATGATGTAGGAAAACGATTGATATGGTGCATTTACTAAATAATCTTTTTCACTAATGCGCTCTAAAATACTCCCTTCAAGGCTTAATCCATTTACAGGTAAAGCGGGGTTAGTTTTATATAATAAATCAAATCTTCCCAAATTAGGAAAATCCATATAATCGCGACGGTTGTGGTACCTTCCACCGGGAATGATACTATCGGTTGCATCTATGTGCATTTTGCTAAGGAAAAATTTCAAAGTGTCTTTTCCAATAGATTGATCATAAATAAAACGTACTGGCTCACCTATTCGTCTGTCTTTGACACTTGTGGCTATTTTTTCGAGCATACTTTTACTCAAATCGCTATCAATTTCTAATTGCGCATCCCGAGTAATTTTAATCATGTGTGCCTCTACACTTTCATAATCGAAAATATTAAAGATGTTTTTCAAATTATAACGAATTACATCGTCTAGCATTATTATGTATTGCTTTTCGTTATCACTTGGAAGCACAACAAAACGATTGATTGTTTTTGGAATTTCTATAACCGCATATCGAATTTCAGCTTTTGGCTTTACTAAATTTAATAATGAACCTTTTGTTTTAGGTTTCATCACCAACTTAATAGCCAAATAACCCGAAGTGTCTTTTAATGTTGGAAATTCAGCTAAATCATTAAGTATAATAGTTGCCAAAGCAGGACTAACACTTTGAATATAAAACTCTTTAATAAAAATTTCTTGTGCTGGTGTTATTTCATTTTCATTGACAATAAAAACATTTTGATTTTGAAGTTCCTTCTCAATGATGCTCAAAACTCTTAAACTTTCTGATTGTTGTTGGATTACAATGGTGGTTATTTCTTTAAGCAATTTTTCTGCCGAAATACCTCCGAGCACTTTTTCTCCTTTGATTCCAGAAAGACTTAAGCGTCGAATTGCGGCATAACGAACCCTGAAAAATTCATCTAAATTATTAGAAAAAATACCTAAAAACCGAAGCCGTTCTAACAGCGGAACATTTTCATCTGCCGCTTCTTGCAAGACTCTTGCATTAAAACATAACCAACTTTTTTCTCTATCGATATACCTGTTTTCTTCCATTATTCAATTAAATGTTTAGGAAATAGTGTTTTTTGGGTAGTTCCTTTTTTGATGTCTTCCCAAGATTTGGTGTCAAAATTAAGAATAACAACTCCAGAAGTTGGAACGTTTTCTATAAAAATTGAGCCAAATTTATTAACAAAATCTGTAATAGCCCCATTATGTCCAAAAAGAATAACACAATCATAATCATTTGCACAAGATTTAATGATTTTTTCCAATTGAGAAACGTCAAAAGTGTATAAATTTTCATTAAAAAAGATACTATCCAATGGAAATGACAAGTTTTGTGAAAAAATTATTGCGGTTTCTTTGGCTCTTTCAGCAGTACTACTCCAAATTGTAAACGTTTTAGGCAATTCGTCTAATAGTTTTAACGAAACTCGATGGGCATCTAAAATTCCTTTTTTAGTCAATGGGCGATCCTTGTCTCTTAGTGGTGCTTCCCAACTTGATTTTGCATGACGGATTAAAATTAATTGTTTCATTTTTTCGGTTTTTAGTTGCAATACAAATACAGTTTTAAATATATGAAATATTTTTTGATTACAAACCAATAAGATAAAATTTTTAAAAGTCATTAGACATCATGATGAAAAACAGCAATACATGAACTGAAACACAAATCTATAAATTAAGTCAAACAATTCTCCGAATAATTTATACCTGCTTTACCTATATTGCCTATCTAATTGCAGTTTTATTCCTACTGAGTCTATAGTGAGTCTATAGTGAGTCTATACTCACTCTATAAAAACGGTATTTTTTATAGAGTCATTATAAAGCCATTATAAATACAATATACAATTACTTACTCTTAACTATGATGTAAGTATAGCGTAGCTAATAAGAAAGTATGCCATTTACAAAAGAACTCATCTAATAATAGCAATTTCTTTAAAATACAATATGACTATCCTAAACTTGTACCAATATTTTATTTTTAGCCACAGATTTCAAGGATTCTCACTGATTTTAGAATTAAAACTGTGATAAAATCTGTGAAATCTGTGAAATCTGTGGCAAGTTTTTCTTTTGGTATTAGTAACGGACAGTCATAAAATACAATATCATGAACTGAAACATAACCAATATACGAATGGTAAAACTTAACGATTTGGTAACATGAAAATACTT
>CAIRNC010000438.1 GCA_903879875.1 uncultured Bacteroidota bacterium | reverse complement strand
GACCAATAAACAATATTAAAAATCAAAAAATTTAATTACACCCAACGGGTTATGAATCAATTAAATTATAATATTAATTTTTTTTCTAAACATAATTTAGTTAGTAAAATGGAATTCAATAAAGTCCTTGAGCGAAACTTCGAATAATTTATTGGCTTATAATTTATAAACCTAAACAGTTCAGGTGATTTTATATTAAAATATAATTTCTAAGTTTATTGGATATCCGTTGAAATACAATTTTTGTTTTTACTTTTGCAGTCTAAATTATTCCATAATGTATAGAAGTCATAATTGCGGCGAATTGAACGCCTCACATATTAATCAAGAAGTTACACTTGCCGGTTGGGTGCAAAAATCACGAGATAAAGGATTCATGAATTGGGTGGATTTGCGTGACCGTTATGGTATTACGCAATTAATGTTCGATGAAAGTCGTTCCCAAAAAACAGTTTTTGAATTGGCTAAAACCCTTGGAAGAGAATTTGTGGTTCAAGTAAAAGGAACGGTGATTGAGCGTGAAGCCAAAAATAAAAACATGGCAACGGGCGAAATTGAAATCTTGGTTAAAGAAATGACCATTTTAAATGCTGCATTAACGCCGCCTTTCACTATTGAAGATGAAACAGATGGTGGTGAAGACATCAGAATGAAATACCGTTATTTGGATATTCGTAGAAATCCTGTAAAAAACAGTTTATTGTTTCGTCATAAAGTAGCCATGGAAGTGCGCAAATATTTATCCGACTTGGATTTTTGCGAAGTGGAAACGCCTTATTTAATAAAATCGACTCCAGAAGGCGCAAGAGATTTTGTAGTGCCTAGTAGAATGAATGAAGGTCAGTTTTATGCGTTGCCACAATCGCCACAAACCTTCAAACAATTATTGATGGTGGGTGGAATGGATAAATATTTTCAAATTGTGAAATGTTTCCGTGACGAAGATTTACGTGCCGACAGACAACCCGAGTTTACACAAATCGATTGTGAAATGGCATTTGTAGAACAAGAGGATATTTTAAATGTTTTTGAAGGTTTAACCCGTCATTTACTAAAAGAAATAAAAGGCATCGAAGTTGAAAAATTCCCAAGAATTACTTACGATTATGCCATGAAAACTTATGGAAATGACAAACCAGACATTCGTTTTGGAATGGAATTTGGCGAATTGAATGAAGTGGCTCAACACAAAGATTTTCCAGTTTTCAATGCTGCAGAATTGGTAGTTGGAATTGCAGCTCCAAATTGCGCAACTTATACAAGAAAAGAAATTGACGCTTTGATTGACTGGGTAAAACGTCCCCAAGTTGGTGCTTCAGGAATGGTTTATGTAAAATGTGAAGCGGATGGAACGTATAAATCTTCGGTTGATAAATTCTACGACCAAGATGATTTAAAAAAATGGGCAGCAATTACAGGTGCAAAAGCTGGAGACATGATTTTTGTGCTTTCAGGTCCATCTGATAAAACGAGAACCCAACTTTCGGCTTTACGAATGGAATTGGCAACAAGATTAGGATTACGCAATCCAGCTGAATTTGCTCCATTATGGGTAGTTGATTTCCCATTATTAGAATTAGATGAAGAAAGCGGCAGATGGCATGCTATGCACCATCCGTTCACTTCCCCAAAACCCGAAGACATGGAATTATTAGCAACAAATCCAGGAAAAGTGCGTGCTAATGCCTATGATATGGTTTTGAATGGAAACGAAATTGGAGGTGGCTCTATCAGAATTCACGATAAAGCAACACAACAATTAATGTTTAAATATTTAGGATTTACAGAAGAAGAAGCTCGTAATCAATTTGGATTCCTAATGGACGCTTTCCAATTTGGAGCACCACCTCACGGCGGATTAGCCTTTGGATTAGACCGATTAGTTGCAATTTTAGGTGGACAAGAAACGATTCGGGATTTCATTGCATTTCCAAAAAACAATTCAGGTAGAGATGTAATGATTGATGCGCCTTCAGTTATTGACGAAAAACAATTGGAAGAATTGCATATTATGCTTAGAAATTAAGTTTTAACATAAAAGAGGCTCGAATAGACTGAAAATCAATATTTTTCTAAAATATTTTAACAGAAATGATTTTCGTATTAGATTAAAGATTACATTTGCCCATTATAAATTATTTATTACAATTACAATGCGTACAGGTACAGTAAAATTTTTCAATGAATCTAAAGGTTACGGATTCATTACAGATGAAGAAACAGGAAAAGACATTTTTGTGCATGCTTCAGGAATTAAAGCAGAAGAACTTCGTGAAGGAGACAGAGTTTCTTACGAAGAAGAAGAAGGAAGAAAAGGTAAAGTTGCTGCTCAAGTAGTAGTTATCGAAGACTAAAATATATAGATTATTTTTGTTACCTCGAATGTTTAAAACGTTCCGATTCATTTCGGGACGTTTTTTTTTGAAAATTAGGTAATAAATATAAAGTTCCATTCCAAATCGTACCTTTGCATCATGTCCGAAAAATTACTACAATGCATCAATACTCCAGCCGATTTAAGGAAATTGGATGAATCGCAATTGCCACAACTTTCAAAAGAGTTGCGAGAATTTATCATTGGTGTAGTTGCTGTAAAAGAAGGACATTTAGGCGCTAGTTTGGGTGTAGTGGAACTAACTATCGCTTTGCATTATGTATTCAACACACCCGAAGATTTACTGGTTTGGGATGTAGGCCATCAGGCTTATGGACATAAAATATTGACCGAACGCAGAGAAAATTTTGATTCCAACAGACAATTAGGTGGTATTTCTGGCTTTCCAAAACGTAGTGAGAGCATTTATGACGCTTTTGGTGTTGGGCATTCTTCCACAGCCATATCGGCAGCTTTAGGGATGGCATTAGCATCAAACCTTAAAGGAGATTTTGAAAAGCAACACATTGCTGTAGTTGGTGACGCATCAATTGCCAGCGGCATGGCATTTGAAGGATTGAATCACGCAGGTGTTACTGATGCTAACTTATTGGTGATATTAAATGACAATGCTATTGGAATTGACCCAAGTGTTGGCGCGTTAAAAAAATATTTAACCAGTGTGAAGGAGGGTAAAAATCCGAAACAAAATAACATGATTAAGTCCTTAAACTTTGACTATTCAGGGCCAATTGATGGACATGATATTTTTGGTTTAATCAAAGAGTTAAAACGGTTACAAAAAATAAAAGGACCTAAGTTTTTGCATATCATTACCACAAAAGGCAAAGGTTTACAACAAGCCGAGGACGATCAAGTTCGTTATCATGCACCCGGAAAATTTGACGCAAAAACAGGAGAAATACATTTAAAATCAGAGACCCATTTGCCACCAAAATACCAAGATGTTTTTGGATTAACTGTTTTGGATTTGGCTTTAAGGAATGATAAAATTGTTGGCATTACACCCGCAATGCCTTCTGGAAGTTCTTTGAAGTTCATGATGGAGACGCTACCAGAGCGTGCTTTTGATGTGGGAATTGCAGAACAGCACGCCGTAACCCTTGCCGCTGGAATGGCTACACAAGGCATGGTCGTTTTTTGCAATATCTATTCTACCTTTTTACAAAGGGCTTACGACCAAGTGATACACGATGTAGCGTTACAAGATTTACCAGTAATTTTTTGTTTGGATCGAGCGGGATTGGTTGGTGAAGACGGAGCTACTCATCATGGTGTTTTCGATTTGGCTTATCTTCGCTGTATTCCCAACCTGATTATTTATGCCCCTCGAAACGAAATTGATTTAAGAAACATTTTATACACCGCACAATTAGGTCTCAAACATCCAATAGCTATTCGTTATCCACGAGGTCGCGGCGTTTCAACGGATTGGCAAAAACCGTATCAAAAAATTGAAATTGGTAAAGCGAATTGTCTGAAAAATGGCAGTAAATTAGCTGTTTTGTCAACAGGCGCTATTGGGAATAACGTTACTAAAGCTATAGAAAATTGTGGTAATGCAACTACTATTTCACATTATGATTTTGGGTTTGTTAAACCCCTTGACGAAAAACTTTTGCATACTATTTTTGAAAAATACGAAAATATAATAACTGTTGAAGACGGTGCTATAAAAGGTGGTTTTGGAAGCGCAATTATAGAATTTGCTACTGCAAACCATTATAAAAAAAGCATCAAAACACTTGGCATTCCAGATGAATTTATAGAACATGGCACTATTGAAGAACTACAACGTTATTGTAAAATTGATGTTAATACTTTAGAAAATATTTTTAAAAGTTATTGATATTACTGACTTTTGCATCTTCAAAACATTAAAATAAATGAATTTTAAAACGATACTTATTGCGCTTTCTTTTCTTTCCTTTTCTGTAAATGCGCAAGAAAAAACTTTAATTAAAACAGTTATTCCGGACACCATTTCACATTGGAAAAGCAAGAATACCGTTGGATTTGATTTCAACGAAATTGGATTTGTAAACTGGAGTGCTGGGGGAGTAAGTTCGGTTTCTGGATTGATTAAAGGTAATTTTATTCGTGTTTATACACAAGAAAATGAAAAATGGTTGAATGAACTAATCGTTCGTTACGGCGTAAACAAGCAAGATGGTATCGAACTCAGAAAAACGGATGATGTTTTTCAATTTAATTCGACTTACGGCTATAGAAAAGATACGCTTTCGAATTGGTTTCATTCGGCAAAGTTTAATTTTAACACCCAATTTACAAACGGATACAATTATCCCAATACTGATTTGGCAATTTCAAAACCTTTTGCACCAGCCTATACTTTTCTGGGAATTGGTGCCGAATATGCCAATAAAGAAAAAAAAGTGAATGTTTATATTTCGCCTTTAACCATGAAAAACACTTTGGTTTTAGACCAACGTTTGGCTGATCAAGGTGCATTTGGTGTGGACAAGGCCATTTATGATTCAAGTGGAACCCTTATTTCTGAAGGTAAAAAAACCAAAACGGAATTGGGTTTCTTAATTACAAATCATTTCAAAAAAGAAATTTTTAAAAACATTTTTTTTGAAAATCGATTGAGTCTTTATTCTGATTACATCAATAAATTTGGCAATATTGATGTGGACTGGCAAACCCAATTTGACTTAATTGTCAATCAATATGTAAGAGCAAATATTGGTTTTCATCTGATTTATGATGACGATATCAAAGCAAAAGAGCAAGTAAATGGAGCGCAAGTTATTGTTGGTCCAAAACTACAGTTGAAACAAATGATTGGCGTTGGTTTGGTATATAATTTTTAATTAAACTTGCTTGGTGCCATTAATAGTTTTGTATAATTCTAAAGCATTACCATCGGTTAACAACGAAACAAAATGACAAATATGTAGCAATCGTTCGTATAAATTGTCTTTTTCTAAATGGAACTTTTCCGGTAGCATTTTCAAAATTAATTTATCATAATTGGAAGCTTTTCCGTCATAATTAGCGTTAAAAGCTGTGGTAAATTTATCCAATAACGTTTGGATAATTTGATAGCCAACCAATTCTTTTTCAATTACTTCTCTACTTTGATAGATGTTTTTTACGCTGAGTTTAATGACATCATCCATTTGTGCTTTGTATCTACTTTTATCCGTCAAAGCAAAATGAAATTTACCTTGCAAAATCAAGGCTTCATTTTCAATAAAAATCCGTACTGCATCGTTGATTAAATTGCCAATTGCTAAAGCGCGCAAATAGCTTATTCGGTCTTCTTTTGTTGTTAAAGTCTTGTATTTAGCGGTGTCAATGGTGTCTTTTACTAACTTAATTAAATATTCTAAAGCGTAATCTTCCGAAACCAAACCAAGATTAATACCGTCTTCAAAATCGATAATTGTATAGCAAATATCATCGGCAGCTTCTACCAAATAAGCCAACGGATGGCGTTCAAACCCAATATTGCTCCCTGTTTTGTTTGCAATCAAGCCTAATTCCTCAGCAACTTCTTGAAAAAAAGTTTTATCCGATTGAAAGAAACCATATTTTTTGTCAGCAATGTTAGCCGTGGGTTTTTTAGGAATGCTCTCTTTTGGATACTTCATAAAAGCTCCTAAAACCGCATAAGTCAATCTAGAACTTCCTTCTATACCTGGTCGCGAGCTGGTTAAAACCGAAAAGCCATTGGCATTGCCTTCAAAATCTATCAAATCTTGCCATTCTTTATCGGACAATTGATTCTTATATTTCAACCCATTGCCAATAGAAAAATATTCGCCAATTGCTTTTTCTCCGGAATGTCCAAAAGGAGGGTTTCCTATATCATGCGCCAAAGAAGCTGCGGCTACAATGGCTCCAAAATCATTTGCTTGAAATCCATGAATAGCAGACAGATGCGGATATTTTTCGATAATTTTTTTACCAACCAATCGTCCTATCGAACGCCCAACTACCGATACTTCCAAACTATGTGTCAATCGTGTGTGAACAAAATCGGTTTTGGAAAGCGGAATAACTTGTGTTTTATCTTGTAAACTTCTAAACGCCGACGAAAAAATAATTCGGTCATAATCTACCTCAAAACCCAAGCGAGTATCATCTTGTTCTATTCTTAATCGTTTACTTGTGTCTCCTTGGCGTTTTAAAGATAAAAGTTGTTCCCAGTTCATTTTGGTGCTTATGTTATTATTTAAAGTCAAAAATATACAATATTTATTTACTTATTGTTTTTATTAAAATAAACCTTCTAAGGGGGCATTGCTTATTCCAATTTTAGTAGGGTCAAAGTTCATTTTGTTTTTAAGTAAAGCGGCATAAACACTTCTGAAATCAATTTCATACTTTAAATCACCTTCGTCTAAATCAGATAAATTTGGATTGTTTCCAATTGTTTTTCCTTTTGTATTACCTCCAATGACAAACATTGGTGCGGCAGTTCCGTGATCGGTACCTGAACCGTTTTCGCGCACTCTTCTTCCGAATTCAGAGAAGATCACTAAGGTCACATTTTCTAAAAGGTTAGCTGATTTAATATCTTTGTAAAAGCTAAAAACCGCATCGTTTACTTCAGTTAATTTTCCGTTTTGAACTCCTAATTGATTTTCGTGTGTGTCAAAACCATTAATAGCAGTATAATATACATTAGAATTCAGATTTCCTTTTATTAGTTTTGAAATTGTATTTAGTTTATTAGCTAAAATAGATTTAGGGTAAATTACTTCTGAATTTTTAGAATTATTAATCGCTTTTTGAATTTCTGCCGTTCCTTCTGAAAGTGATACTGCAACTTTTCGAACAAAATCTAATTGTGGATTACTTGACGGTATTAAATGTTTTTCAATTATTTCTGAAGTTTCAAAACGGCGTAAATCTTTTATTGTCAAAGAATTGGGTTCTCTTCCTAAAAAGGCTAGATTATCATAATTATCTAAATTAATCCCTGCTGTTGGCAAATGTTCTTTACAATGGATATCTAAAAAGCGTCCTAACCACCCAGAACTTAAATACTCTTGGTTTTTCGGAGCGGTTTGCCAAATTTCTTGACTTCTAAAATGCGAACGTACCGGATTTTTATAGCCTACATTTTGAATTATGGTTAAATCTCCAGATTGTTGAATCGTTGCAAAATCTTTCAATGCAGGGTTAAACGCCATTCCATTTGACGCACTAACTACGTCGCTTTTTGTGATTGCAATTTTTGGTCTGGCTAAATAATATAAAGGGTCTGTAAAGGGAATGTAGGTATTTAGGCCATCATTACCGCCATTTAATTGAACAAAAACCAAGCACTGATTTGAACTAATAATTGGAGATTGCTTTGCGAAAGAAAACAAAAAATTTGGCAATACTAAAGCTCCTCCAGTTAATGTGCCTGTTACAGATAAAAAATTTCTCCTATTCATTTCTTTGGCAATGTTTTAAATTAATTGGTATTCAGGAAGTTTTAACAAGGTGTTATATAGTCGAATCACTGCATTTTCAGATCCTTCAATAGATGATTTGAAATCGTATTTCAGCATTTCTTCCATGTCTTTTTGCAATTCTTTATCAACAGCAAACAATAATTTATTAGAAAACGCTGTGATAATTTCTTTATTTGAAACGTTTTTGTCCCAATTTATTTTAACTTTTACTATATCGTTTTTAACAGAATCTAAAATTTCTGATTCTAATAAATTCATCTTCCTTTTTCTAAAATTCTTTCCAGTACAAAGTATATCTGCCACATTATTTCTTTGCAAATACGTTTGTGTATTTAACCAAGCACTTCCTCCTTCCCAACCTTTCACATTTACTTGATTGTAAAGATTCATTCCTTGTTGATTGATAAAAGTTGCTATAATTTTACTGTCAGGTTTTTCTATATTTACATTGTGAAACAACTGCAATATGTAGGTTAAAGGATCTTTTATTTTAGAACCTGCAGTTTCTTTTTGAAATTCTTCTGTAAATATTTTCAATAGCAAAGGTTTCAATTCAAAATCAACAGATTTAAAAAAATCGCCATAATAGGTTACTAATTTTTCTGAAGGATGGTCGTAAATAAACCATCTTAAAATTTTTCTTGTTAGAAAATAAGGGATTTTAGGGTGATTAAAAATAGCATCTACAAGGGCATCCGCTTTCAAATTCCCATTTACACCCAAATACTCAAAAACTTCATTAACTTCCCACTTTGGATTATATTCAGCATGTTCTTCGCTAACTGCCAATCCCGCAAGCCCTTTGGCACCATTTTTAACATCTTTTTCCGTATAATTTCCTTCTCCTAGTGTGAAAAGTTCCAATAATTCGCGACTTAAATTTTCATTTAATTTATCCTTTCTATTAAACGAATTATTAAGATATTCTATAATTGCATTTGTTTTTAATATTTCTTTAGTTAGTGTTTTGAAGTTTCCAAAGGCATGATTTCTAATAATTTGATTGTGTTGATATACCCAATAAAATGCTTTTATACTTTGACTTGTAGCGACAAAATGATTATGCCAAAAACAAGTCATTTTTTCACGCAAAGGGAATTCATCATTTATCATTTTATCTACCCACCACGTTTGCATTGACAATGAAATAGCCCCTTGTTGTATATTAAACTCCTTTTTTTCTTCTGGAGTTGCATTTCTTCTTTTATGTTTTAATGCAGTGATTTTGGCTATTGTTTTTGGCAAATCTTCTAAAAAAACAGGAGTTGAATTGTCTGGAAGGGATTCAAAAGAGTGTTCTAAAAATGATTTTATTCCCATTTTTCCGATAGCAGCTTCCTGTTTACTCGTATAACCTAATCGAAGAGACCAAAGTGTTTCTTTTTTCATGATTTGTTCTGTTTTCTATAGCTTAGATGAATTAAATCCGCTTCTTTTTTAACTGTAACCAATTGAAAATAAAAAAATGAGGCTAAAGCATATTAAAATTTATATGAACAAATGTATATTATTACAACTTAATTATAGAAATTAGTGTATATAAAATTGTCTTAAATTTAATGCGTTTGAAAAAACTCAAACTAAATGGTTCTAATGGATTTTCTTCTTAATTTTTAGTTACCAAATTAAACATTTCTTATTAATCTATAGTATAGCTTTAGAATTGAATTAAGATATTGATAGTTATTGAATTATTTTGGAATTGGCAAAACATTGGATAAAAATTTGACTTAATCTAATTTTTGCGTGTTTTATATCAGTGCTTAAAGTCTCCGTATTTTTGAGTTTACAATAACGATTTTATGTTATCTAATAGGTAAAAAGGAGTAATTAAAGTGCCTGTCCCCGATTCCCTTTAATAATAGTAAAAAAATATCCAATTGCAATAGAAAAAATCATCCATATAAATATGTCATTTATGGGCACTGGAGGCGGTGGAGGTGGTGTAGGTTGAGGTGGATTTATAGGACCCGCTAAACAAAATAAGTTTGGCAGTACTATAAAAAGGAAAATAAATATTTTTTGAGATTTCATATTCATACCGTGCAAAAGTAAAAAAATCTTTGACAAAACAATTTAAAAATTCCATTTAAAAATTCGCTTTTACAAAGTATCTTTGCGTTATGTTTCAATTAGGAAAAACCATCGTATCGGAGGATATACTCGAAAAAGATTTTGTTTGCAACCTTTCGGCTTGTAAAGGTGCTTGTTGTGTTGACGGCGATGCTGGCGCTCCATTAAACGAAGCCGAAACCAAAATAATGGAAGAAATTTACCCAAAAGTAAAACCATTTCTTCGTAAAGAAGGTATTGCGGCTATTGAGGCTCAAGGCGCTTGGGTAACAGGTACCGATGGCACATTAGAAACCCCTTTAATAGACAATGCCGCTTGTGCCTATGTTATTTATGATGGAAAAACCGCGCTCTGTGGCATTGAACAAGCCTATAACCAAGGTGTTGTTGAATGGAAAAAACCCGTTTCTTGTCATCTTTATCCAATACGTGTAAAAGACTATACCGAGTTTGCTGCAGTGAATTATGACCGTTGGGAAATTTGTGATGATGCCTGCACTTTAGGCAGAGAATTAGAAGTACCTGTTTACAAATTTGTCAAAGAAGCACTCATTCGTCGTTTTGGTGAAGATTGGTATTTGGAGCTCGAAAAAGTAGCTCAAGAATTGAAAAAATAATTCCAAAAAAACATTTCTATTTTTATCCCCATTCTCTTTAAAAAACCCTATGTTTTAGGGGGTTCGTGTCCCATTTCCATTTTCAAACAACTGAAAATCAAATTTTTATAATTTGTATGAAAAGTATTCTTTATTTAGCACTTTGTTAAAAACTAAGTCCGATTGTGAATAAGTTTGGCTTTTAATAACCGTCAAAATTCACAACCTTTGTAGTCGGCAGAAAATGAAAAAATTCGTTAAAATATTATAAAACAAAAATACAATGTCTAAAATAGAACCTATTTTACAAGAAAACAAAAATCGTTTCGTGATTTTTCCAATCAAACACCATGATATTTGGGAATTTTATAAAAAAACAGAAGCCAGTATTTGGACTGCCGAAGAAATAGATTTGGCTCAGGATTTGAACGATTGGAACAATAAATTGAGCGAAGACGAAAAATATTTTGTAAAACATATTTTAGCTTTTTTTGCTGCTTCAGATGGAATTGTAAATGAAAATTTAGCACAAAATTTTGTCAACGAAGTGCAATACGCCGAGGCTAAATTCTTCTATGGATTTCAAATTATGATGGAAAACATTCATAGTGAAACTTATTCCTTATTGATTGATACTTATGTAAAAGATGAAGCTGAAAAAGATGAATTATTCAATGCAATCGAAAGATTTCCTGCGATAAAGAAAAAAGCAGAATGGGCTTTGAAATGGATTGAATCTGAATCT
The DNA here is from genome assembly GCA_903879875.1 of uncultured Bacteroidota bacterium. Taxonomy (GTDB): domain Bacteria; phylum Bacteroidota; class Bacteroidia; order Flavobacteriales; family Flavobacteriaceae; genus Flavobacterium. Next base: position 6,815 of record CAIRNC010000438.1, on the reverse strand, counting down.
TTTGCCGAAAGATTGATTGCATTTGCAGCTGTTGAAGGGATTTTCTTCTCTGGAAGTTTTTGCTCTATTTTTTGGTTGAAAAAACGCGGATTGATGCCTGGATTAACTTTCTCCAACGAATTAATTTCTCGTGACGAAGGTGTACATTGTGATTTTGCAGTGCATTTGCATAATCACCACTTAATAAATAAAGTGCCAAAAGCAAGAATTAGAGAAATAATTGTAAACGCTTTGGATATTGAAAGAGAGTTCATAACCGAATCCATTCCAGTGAGTTTGATTGGTATGAATGCGGTTTTGATGACACAGTATTTAGAGTTTGTTACCGATAGATTATTAGTAGAACTAGGTTGCAAGCGCGAGTACAATACGCCAAATCCTTTTGATTTTATGGATATGATTTCTCTTCAAGGAAAAACCAATTTCTTTGAAAAGAAAGTGGCGGAGTATCAAAAAACAGGTGTGATGAATACCGATGAAGATGCCCAAAAAATAAGCTTCGATGCTGATTTCTAGAATTAAAGACAGGTAATAGCCCCGATAGTAGTGGAAATCCTTTTGATTTTTGCTGCCAAAAAGCAAAAGATTGCAACGGATAGCGGGATTAGCTCCAAATAAAAATAAAGATTGCACATGAAAGATGCTGAAATGAATTCAGCATAAACAAATAACCCGAAATTGCAAAGGGATTTGCCTTTTCACAAAAACAAAACTTATGTACGTAGTAAAAAGAGACGGCCACAAAGAGCCAGTAATGTTCGACAAAATTACCGATAGAATTAAAAAACTATGCTATGGTTTAAACGATTTGGTAGATGCTGTAAAAGTAGCCATGCGTGTAATTGAAGGACTTTACGACGGTGTTTCAACCTCAGAATTAGACAATCTTGCCGCCGAAACTGCTGCATCGATGACTATTGCACACCCAGATTATGCACAATTGGCCGCCAGAATTGCTATTTCTAATTTGCATTCTAATACCAAAAAATCGTTCTCAGAAACGATGAACGAAATGTTTCATTATGTAAATCCGAGAACAAATCTTGAAGCGCCATTGCTATCAGAAGAAGTGCACAAAGTTATTATGGAAAATGCGGAATTTTTGGATTCGCACATTATATATAATAGAGATTTCAATTACGATTATTTTGGATTTAAAACTTTAGAACGTTCTTATTTGTTAAAAATAAACGGCAAAATCGTAGAACGACCACAACACATGTTGATGCGTGTTTCTGTTGGAATTCACTTAGGTGATTTAGAGTCGGTAATAGAAACCTACGACTTAATGTCGAAAAAATTCTTTACACATGCCACACCAACTTTGTTCAACGCTGGAACTCCAAAACCACAAATGTCTTCTTGTTTCCTTTTAGCGATGCAAGACGATAGTATTGATGGCATTTACGATACATTGAAACAAACGGCTAAAATCTCACAATCGGCAGGCGGCGTTGGACTTTCTATTCACAATGTTCGTGCAACAGGTTCTTATATTCGTGGAACAAATGGAACTTCAAACGGAATTGTACCCATGTTGAGAGTTTTCAACGATACCGCACGTTATGTTGATCAGGGTGGTGGAAAACGAAAAGGAAGTTTTGCGATTTATCTTGAAACTTGGCACGCAGATATTTTTGACTTTTTGGATCTGAAAAAGAATACCGGAAAAGAAGAAATGCGCGCCAGAGATTTATTCTTTGCAATGTGGACCTCGGATTTATTTATGAAACGAGTGCAGGAAGATTCCTATTGGACTTTAATGTGTCCGAATGAATGTCCAGGCTTGTATGATGTTTATGGCGAAGCATTTGAAACCTTATACATATCTTACGAAGAAAGAGGAAAAGGTAGAAAAACTATCAAAGCACGTGAATTGTGGGAGAAAATTCTAGAATCTCAAATAGAAACTGGAACGCCTTACATGTTGTATAAAGATGCGGCTAATAGAAAATCAAACCAAAAAAACATTGGTACCATTCGTTCCTCAAATTTGTGTACCGAAATTATGGAATTCACGTCTAAAGACGAAATCGCAGTTTGTAATTTAGCTTCTATTTCGTTGCCAATGTTCGTGGAAAACGGTAAATTCAATCACGATTTGATGTACAATGTTACGAAGCGCGTAACCAAAAACTTAAATAAAGTAATCGACAGAAATTACTACCCAGTAAAGGAAGCCGAAAATTCTAATATGCGCCATCGCCCTGTTGGATTAGGAGTGCAAGGTCTTGCCGATGCATTCATCATGTTGCGTTTGCCTTTTACAAGCGACGAAGCTAAGAAATTAAATCAAGAAATTTTTGAAACTTTATATTTTGCAGCCGTAACCGCTTCGATGGAAATGGCTAAAGAAGAAGGACCCTATTCAACATTTGCAGGTTCCCCGATTTCGCAAGGCGAATTCCAGCATAACCTTTGGGGAATGAAAGACGAAGAACTTTCTGGTCGTTGGGATTGGGCATCTTTGAGAAAAGAAGTGATGGAACACGGCGTAAGAAACTCCCTTTTGGTGGCGCCAATGCCAACGGCATCGACTTCTCAAATATTAGGAAACAACGAAGCTTTCGAGCCTTATACTTCCAATATTTATACAAGAAGAGTATTGTCGGGTGAATTTATTGTAGTAAATAAACATTTATTAAACGACTTAGTAAAAAGAGGTTTGTGGAACGAAGACTTGAAACAAGAATTAATGCGACACAACGGCTCGGTTCAAGGACTTGATATTCCTCAAGATTTGAAAGAATTGTACAAAACTGTTTGGGAAATGTCAATGAAAGACATCATTGATATGTCGCGTCAAAGAGGCTATTTTGTAGATCAATCGCAATCCTTAAACTTGTTCATGCAAGATGCCAATTATTCAAAATTAACTTCGATGCACTTTTATGCATGGCAATCGGGTTTGAAAACAGGAATGTATTATTTGAGAACGAAATCAGCGGTTGATGCTATTAAGTTTACTTTAAATAACGACAAAAAAGCAGAGCCAACATTGGCTCCACCAGTAAGTGTTGAGGTTATTGCTGCTAATGAAACAGGCGAAATGACCGCCGAAGATTTTCAAGCAATGATTGAAAGAGCAAGAAATGCTGGGCCAGACGAATGTGAAATGTGTGGGTCTTAAAACATTAAAAATAATTTTAAACAGCTATTCCATTTGCAATAGCTGTTTTTTTTGCATATAAAATTATTTTGTTTAATTGTGATATGTTTTGTAAATCAACATTGTAGTTAAAAAAATAACCTGGAATATTCAGGTTATTTTATAAAATCTGATGGCAATAATTAGTGTATGTACGCTTATTATTTAACCAAAATATGATATTCCCAAGGACTAAAGTCTATTATGCCCCTTTTTATAAGTTATTTTTTTACCTGTCATATAATCGCGGTATAGCTACCTTGACGCTTACTAAAATTACTTGACCCATTTTGTAATTAATTACCAGTTTTTTCAATTGAGGGATGTCTTTTGCAAAAGCATTGAATGTCCCTTCTGGCGAATATTGACGGATGTTTGCTTCATAAATCACTGCATTTTCCATCATATTGTTTGAAACTGGAGCTAATGGATTTGTTTTTAAAGCCGTATTCTTTTGAGCATTTAATCCAAGTGTAAAAGCACAAATCGCTACAAGAATTATTTTTTTCATTGCGTTATATTTTTTCAATTAATAGTATAGTGAAAGCGGTGTCAACGATAACTTTCCCGTTTTTAACCGCGCTTATTTTTCCGGAATAAAAATCTTTTACTTTGGTTCCGTTTTTGAAAATTGTTCCAACTGAAATTTCTTTTTTACCTATAGGCAAATCCAATCCTACAACCACTTTGTCGGTATATTTTCCTTTGGTAAACATTCTACTAAACACATATGGACTAATCGAAATTTGAGTATGAACACCAGCACCAACGGCAGGATGTTGTTTTCTAAATTGCCCTAGCTTTTGCCAATGTTGAAGCACTTTTTGGGTTTCGGCATTGGTTTTTATGGCATCCCAATTCATATCAGATCGTAACGTGGCATCTCCGGTTGTACCCTCAATATCTAATGAACGCGCACTTTCGTCTCCATAATACACTTGTGAAATTCCGGGAGCTAACAATAATTTAGTCCCAGATTCAATTGTTTTTTCTCTTTTTTTATCAAAAGGATAGCTGTCATCATGTGAAGAAATATAATTCATCACTGTATTTCTTTTCAATTCATTGTTTAAAATAGTTGAATATTTAGAAAACAACTCTTCGTAGTTCATTTTTGCTTCGTTTCTAAAATCGAAGTTGATTAAACCTGTAAAACCATGTTCAAAATAATTAACTTTTTTATCCCCAAAATCATATATTTTTTTATTTCCAATGTTATAGCCATAAACTTCTCCAACGGTAAAAAATGAATTATTATCCAATACTTTTTTCGGATTCTTTTTCTTGAATTCAGCAAATTTCAAGTCGCATATTTTTTTGAAATCAGCCCAAACATCTTCAGTTGTGTGTTTGGCAGTATCAACGCGGTATCCATCAATACCAAAGTCAGTGATATAATCCGACAGCCATTTCATAATATAATATTTTGGTGCTTTTGGATATCCAGTCATTTTAAAGAATGCATCAAGTGAAGCCACTTCTTTTTCATAACGTCCTTCTTTTTTCCATTTTTCAATTAAGAAAGGAGGAAGGTCAACATCCTCATTACTTTCCGTTTTTACATCAGGTAGGTTATCAACTAAAGTACAGTTGATATAAGTATCATACGATTTGTAAGTGCATTTTGGAGTTGTTCGAACCCAGTCATTTGGATAGACCGAATCCTCTGAAGTTACCGGACCAGTATGATTAATAACGGCATCTAGCATGATTCGAATGCCACGAGAATGTGCTTTTTGAACCAATTCTGCTAAATCTTTTCTAGTTCCAATATTTGGGTCGATGGCGCTCCAGTCTCTTGTCCAATAACCATGAAATCCATAAGTAAAACCAGTTCCTTCATCAACACCATCGTGAATTTGTTCTACTATTGGTGTCATCCAGATTACATTGATTCCTAAATTTGTGAAATAACCTTCATCTATTTTTTGAATAATTCCTCGAATATCACCGCCATCAAAACCTCTTAATTTTCCAGTTGGTTTGTTCCTATTATAGTTTTTATCATTGGTTGTATCTCCATTATTAAACCTATCGGTAACAATAAAATAGACGTTGGCTCCTTCCCAAACAAACGGAGTTTTAGAAGCTTTAGTAAGTATTTCCTCAGTTTTGTTTTTTTTGATTTGCGCGTTTAATGATGAAAACAAAAAGAGTCCGATGAACAGATGGATTAACGTGTATTTTTTCATTTTACAATTGAATTTTAATTTCTTTTTCAGATCCTTTATTCCAAGTAACAGGAAGTATTACGGTTGTTTTATTGGTTTTGAATGTAACGGGTTTTCCATCTACAGCAATGGTTTTTGCTTTAATATTGTGAATAATCACATTTAAAGTTTTATCAGAAGATTGAAAGTTTTTTCCAATTTCGGATTTCAATTTAATAACTACTGCTTTACTATTGACATTGCCATTGAAATTCAAAATTTCATATTCGCCATTTTCAAAAGCATTGGGTGTTAAACCATTATCATTATACAATTTGCTTGTGCTTTTTGTAGTTTTCGCATCGTAATAGAAATGCAAATCAAAGTTGTCTAAATTGTATTTTGTACTGTTCTGGATGGTTTTTATCATTGGAATAAAAGCGCCACCACGAACAAAAACTGGAATATGGTCTTCATCAACCACAATGGTTGAAGTTGTTCCAGCCAACTGTTTTTTATCAGAATAGAAATCAAACCAATTGTTGTTTTTTGGAAAATAAATAGAAGCTGCCGTTTGCCCCGCTTTTGTAATTGGTGTGACTAATAAATCATTTCCCCAAAAGTAAGTTTGACAAACGGTTGCTAATTTTGGATTGTTCGGTTCTTCAAAAAACAACGGGCGCATTAACGGCGTTCCTTTTTGGTTGTTTTCAAATGCCAAAGTATAATTATAAGGCATTAGTTGATAACGCAATTCCACTTGTTTTTTGGCTTTGGCTTTGGTCACAATGTCTTTATAAACAGGCTCTGCGGCAACATCTTCGTGAGCATGTGGACGAAACACAGGATTAAAAACCCCATATTGCAACCATCGAATGTACAATTCGTTGTCAAAATAATCGCCAGCAAATCCGCCTAAATCCGAGTGCATGTAACCCATACCTTGCATTCCCATTTGGAGTGCAATTTCCATTTGCGATTGTAATCCACCCCAAGAACGGCTTACATCACCTGACCAAGGCACCATTCCATAGCGTTGTGAACCCGAATAGCCCGCCCGCATCAAGATAAAAGGGCGTTGAGCAGGGAAATCTTTTTTGTAACCATCCGAAATTAGTTTGGCCCAATTGTGTCCGTAAACATTATGAATTTCATCGGCTTTACCTCCAACTGTAATTGCTCCAGAAGGGAAAACTTCAGGTTCGCCCAAATCGCCCCAAAGACCACCAACTCCTTGATTGATTAAGCTTTTATAGGTGTTCCAAAACCAAGCTGCACCTTCGGGTTTAAAAATATCGATGATGCCTGTATTTCCAAAATAGAAATCATAAGTAAAAGGTTTGTCGTTTTTATCTACAGCCAATACTTTTTTGTCGACCGCTTCCTTCCATTTGTTGGAAGTTGTCAGCACAAAAGGTTCAGTAATTAGAACGGTTTTCACTCCTTTTGCATTCAAATCGGCAATCATTTTTGTTGGATTAGGAAATTTGTCTTTGTCCCAATCTAAATTTCCCATT
>CAIRNC010000437.1 GCA_903879875.1 uncultured Bacteroidota bacterium | reverse complement strand
ATTTTGATTCTTCTATTTTTTAATAACTACACTATGAAATCAGTTTTTTCTTTATTCTTAATTCTATTTTTTATTCTTACTATCAAAGCTCAAGAAATTAAGCCACTTCCCAAAGGATATATTACTATTTCTACAGGTCAAAAAATGGAATTTACCAATTTGATTCTTGAAGACAATCAAGTGACATTTACTAATGTAGCAACAAAATCAAAGTTTACTTATTTTGCGAATTCAATAAACTTGGTTGAAGATGAAAATCATGTTGTTGTTTACAAAAAAAATATTCCTCAAAAAAGTGAAAAGGATTTAGCAAAAGAAAAAGAATTACAACATTTAAAAGATACAATTGCAAAATCTAATTACCCTGACGGAATCTATTATACGAAAGAAGATTTTTTAAGCAAAAAAGTTGTTACTTACATTAAATTAGTGCCTAAAGGGTTAATAGGATTTGTAAAACCAAAATTAACTACAATTGAGCATAACTGTTTTTTTTATAATGAAGACACCGATGAAAAATTAAAAGATGTTTTTGCGGTCTCTTATCAAGGGCATTTATACTTTCAAATTAATGCCATTTTATCGAATAGAAACAAGACTGATATAGCACAAACAAACGACTTTCCAAACAGCTTTGTTAGGGTAATTATGGGTGGAAAAAATTATTTATATACAGAAGCCAATTTAGCAAATCAATGGGCTCAAGCTATATCTTATGGTGCTGTAGGTGGTGCTGTAGGCGGTGCTCTAGCAAATTCTGTCATTTATGGAAAAGGAGTAGTTTGGGATTTTAAAAATAGTGAATTTAATATTTTTAAAAATTGTGAAGATTACAATGAATTCATAAAAGACATTTATCCAAATGGTGTACAAGGGTGTGAAAACCAACAACCTAATGTCATGAATATTAGAAAAGTTATTGAGATTATCAAATAAATTTATCTGAGAATTCAATATCATAATTTACTTTTGTTTAAAATCATTGTAAACAATTTTGTTTACATTTGTAATATGAAAACGATATTAGACATAATAAAAGGTGTTCATCCAGGAAAATTTGTAGAACGAGAATTGTTTAAACATAATTACAACAAACGACAATTTGCGATTTCTATTGGCGCACATCCACAGACTTTGGGTGCAATTATTAATGGAACTCGAAGAATGAATGTCGATTTATCCCTTAAAATTGAAGAAAAATTGCAACTTGAAGAGGGCTTTTTGATGGCGCTACAAAGTTATTTTGATGTAAAACAAGCCAAGAAAAAAAATCAATCAATTCCAGATATTTCTAAATTGAGAAGTGGTACTTTTTGGGACACAACATTTGATAAAATTGACTGGCAACAAATGAAAGTTGCTGTTATTAAACGTGTTTTTTCAAGAGGAACAGAAGAAGAAAAAGCCGAAATCATTCGTTTTTATGGCGAAGAAGTTGTAGAAAAAGTGAAATTACTCAAACATCAATTATAGACTAATTTGGAAAATTTACATTGGAATACTGTTTCGCCATTGCTCAAAGAAATCCTCATTGATTTGATGCAGGAAGAAATTTTTGCACCATTTCGTTTGGTTGGTGGTACGGCGTTGAGTTTGCAAATTGGACACAGAATTTCGGTTGATATTGATTTGTTTACTTGTGCCGATTATGGCTCAATTGATTTTAGCATTATAAAAGAATTTCTAAAAAATAAATATGTTTATTGTAATTATAGTCCTGTTGAAATAGTTGCGTTTGGTACTTATTTTGAAATTGGAAATTCAAAAGATGACTTTGTGAAATTAGATTTATATCACACCGACGAATTTATCAATGATGCTGTTATTATAGATTCTATTCGAATGGCAAGTATCGAAGAAATTATTGCAATGAAATTGGATGTAGTTTTGAGAGGTGGCAGGAAAAAAGATTTTTGGGATTTACACTTTTTTTTGAATTCAATTCCCATTGAAACAATGATTTCGCACTTTAAAAAACGCTATCCTTATTCTGATAGTTATTCGGAAATCAATCGCATGTTAATAAATTTTGAAGCCGCGGAATCCGATTTCGACCCCAATTGTTTGCTTTATAAAAACTGGGAATTGATTAAATTAGATTTTATTGAAAAACTCACTTAAAACTACTTTTAGAGCATTTCACTTTTTTTAAATGGAGGAAATTGAGTCTTATGCTTTTGTTTTTTTACTCCAATGCTAAAGAAGAAATTAATATCTTTGTTAACGTTAAAAATACATTTAAAAACAGATAAAATTATGCAACATATTATTGACCGATTCATAAGTTACGTTACTATTGACACAGAATCAGACCCAAATTCGGAAACTACACCAAGTACTAAAAAACAATTGGTTTTAGCCAAAGCCTTAGTGCAAGAACTTAAAACCATAGGTTTGACCGAAATTACAATTGATAAATTTGGTTATGTAATGGGTACTTTGCCAAGTAATTTAGATTATGAAGTGCCAACAATTGGTTTTATTGCTCATTATGACACCACTCCTGATTTTACAGGAAAAGATGTAAAACCTCAGGTTATTGAAAATTATGATGGTAAAGATATTGTATTAAATGCAACTCAAAACATCGTTTTATCACCCAATTATTTTAAAGATTTATTGCAATACAAAGGGCAAACGTTGATTACAACCGATGGAACGACCTTATTAGGTGCCGATGATAAAGCTGGAATTACTGAGATTGTTACGGCAATGGAATATTTAGTGCAACATCCAGAAATCAAACACGGAAAAATTAGAGTTGGTTTTACCCCAGATGAGGAAATTGGTCGTGGTGCCGATAAATTT
>CAIRNC010000436.1 GCA_903879875.1 uncultured Bacteroidota bacterium | reverse complement strand
CTGAAGCTTCAGACAATGATCGATTTGTAGCCTACAATTTATTGCAAAATGCTGCTGTTGCTATCGAAGGACAATTGCCTTCTTGTCAAGATACGGGAACCGCAATCGTAATGGCGAAAAAGGGCGAAAATGTTTACACAGGAGTTGATGATGCCGAATGGTTGTCGAAAGGAATTTTCAATACATTTCAAAATAAAAATCTTCGGTATTCGCAAATTGTTCCGATTTCGATGTTTGAAGAAAAAAATTCGGGTTCTAATCTTCCGGCACAAATAGATATTTATGCTAAAAAAGGTGCTTCTTATGAGTTTTTGTTTTTAACAAAAGGCGGCGGTTCGGCCAATAAAACTTTTTTATATCAAAAAACAAAATCGCTATTGAATGAGAAATCGATGGAAGAATTTGTTCGCGAAAAAATCAAAGATTTAGGCACTTCTGCTTGTCCGCCTTACCATTTGGCTTTGGTCATTGGTGGAACTTCTGCCGAAGCCAATTTATCGGCAGTAAAAAAAGCCTCAGCTGGATATTTCGATAATTTACCCACTTCTGGAAACATGGCTGGCCAAGCCTTTCGTGATTTAGAATGGGAGCAAAAAGTATTGCAATATTGCCAAGAAAGCGCCATTGGTGCTCAGTTTGGAGGTAAATATTTTGCACATGATGTGCGTGTTATTCGTTTGCCACGACATGCCGCTTCTTGTCCAGTAGGATTAGGCGTTTCGTGTTCTGCCGATAGAAATATCAAGGGGAAAATCACTAAAGACGGTATTTTCTTGGAACAATTGGAAGTCAATCCACAACAATTTTTACCAACAGTTCCACCCCATTTAGAAGCAGCCGTTGAGGTTGATTTGAATCGTCCAATGGCAGAAATTCTGGCAGAATTGTCTAAATATCCAATCAAAACTCGATTGAAATTAAACGGAACATTGATCGTTGCGAGAGATATTGCTCATGCTAAAATCAAAGAATTATTAGATGCAGGAAAACCAATGCCAGAGTATTTCAAAAATCATCCCGTTTATTATGCAGGACCAGCAAAAACGCCTGAAGGAATGGCTTCAGGAAGTTTCGGCCCAACTACAGCAGGAAGAATGGATGTGTATGTAGATGAATTCCAAAAAGCAGGTGGAAGTATGATCATGTTGGCTAAAGGAAACCGTACCAAAGAAGTGATGGATGCTTGTAAGAAATATGGTGGTTTCTATTTAGGTTCTATTGGAGGACCAGCGGCGATTTTAGCTCAAGACAACATTTTGAAAGTTGAAGTTGTCGATTTTGAAGAATTAGGGATGGAAGCTGTAAGAAAAATTACAGTTAAAGATTTCCCAGCATTTATTATTACTGATGATAAAGGAAATGATTTCTTTGCTGATTTATAATAATAAATCGTTAAATAGGTTTTCTTATTATTAGGCGATCTCTCTTATTTATCATTTATAAAATGAAACTTTAATTTAACCATTAAAGTCATAAAATTAAAGCTATTACAGGTAAAAATGTAGTAGCTTTTTTTGTTTAAAAATGTTTTAATTGTTTTTTTGATTG
>CAIRNC010000435.1 GCA_903879875.1 uncultured Bacteroidota bacterium | reverse complement strand
TTCCATTTCGGCTTCGATAACCCCTATAGCTTGAGAAATATTATAATTTTTTTGATATAATATTCTATAAATATCTTGAATTTCTTTTATTTTTTCGGTTGTAAAACCTCTTCTTCTTAGACCAACGGAGTTGATTCCAACATAAGACAAAGGCTCTTTGGCTGCTTTAGTAAAAGGCGGAACGTCTTTTCTAACTAAAGAACCACCAGAAATCATGGCATGATCTCCAATATGAATGAACTGATGAATGGCTGCCAAGCCTCCAATTACTGCATATTTTCCAACAATAACGTGACCTGCAAGAGCTACCCCATTTACAATAATGGCATTATCTCCAATGTGACAATCGTGAGCAATATGCGCTGTTGCCATTACAAGACAATTGTTCCCAAGCGTGGTTTGCCCAGAAGCAATTGTACCCCTATTGATGGTTACGCATTCTCTAATGGTACAGTTGTCACCTATTATGGCCAGCGAATCTTCGCCTCCAAATTTTAAATCTTGAGGGACGGCTGAGATTACAGCTCCTGGAAAAATATTACAATTTTTGCCAATCCTTGCACCTTCCATAATAGTAACGTTAGAGCCAATCCAAGTTCCATCTCCAATAACAACGTTGTTGTGAATGGTTGTAAACGGCTCAATTACAACGTTTTTTGCTATTTTAGCACCGGGATGAACATAAGCTAATGGTTGATTCATCTTTTAATTTTTTATACTATTAAAATATTTCTTTTAATTATTGTTTTTTGGCAATTTGTGCCATTAACTCCGCTTCAGCAACCAATTTTCCGTTGGCATAAGCATTGGCTTGCATGTGACAAATTCCTCTTCGAATAGGCGTAATTAAATCACATTTAAAAATTAATGTATCACCCGGCAAAACTTTATGCTTGAATTTTACTTTATCGATTTTCATGAAATAAGTCAAATAATTCTCCGGATCTGGAACAGTGCTCAACACCATAATACCTCCTGTTTGCGCCATTGCTTCAACAATGATTACACCTGGCATCACTGGTGCTTCAGGAAAATGACCTACAAAGAATGGTTCATTCATAGTTACATTTTTCAATCCAACTACATGACTTTCTGACATTTCAATTATTCTATCAATAAATAAAAACGGTGGACGGTGTGGCAAAATATTCATGATTTTGTGAATATCCATCAACGGCTCTTTATTTAAATCATAAACTGGAACATAATTGCGTTGCTCTATTTTAATGATTTTAGACATTTTTTTGGCAAATTGTGTATTCACATAATGCCCTGGTTTATTGGCAATAACTTTTCCTTTTATCTTGGTTCCAATCAGAGACAAATCGCCAATAACGTCAAGTAATTTATGTCTTGCCGCCTCATTTGGATAATGTAATGTTAAGTTATCCAAAATACCATTGGATTTTACTGTGATTTCGTCTTTTCCAAAAGCTACTTTTAAATTGTTCATTGTATTGGCCGAAATTTCTTTATCAACATATACAATTGCATTATTTAAATCGCCTCCTTTAATTAATCCTTCATCCAGTAGGTGCTCTAATTCATGTAGAAAACTAAAAGTTCTAGCATCCGCAATCTCGACTTTAAAATCTGAAATTGATTTCAATGAAGCATTTTGCGTTCCTAAAACTTTAGTACCAAAATCGACCATAGTCGTTACTTGATAATCATCACAAGGCATAACTAAAATTTCGCTTCCTGTAGCTTCATCGGTAAATGATATAATTTCTTTTACAACATAATATTTTCGTTCTGCTTCTTGTTCAATAATTTCGGCCTTTTCAATAGCTTCAACAAAATATTTTGAAGAACCATCCATAATAGGCAATTCGGAAGCATCTAATTCTATGTATACATTATCTAAATCACATCCTACTAAAGCCGCTAAAACATGCTCAGGAGTTTGAATTTTAACACCTAATTTTTCTAAATTAGTCCCTCGTTGCGTGTTGACTACATAATTAGCATCTGCTTCAATAACAGGTTGTCCTTCTAAATCAATTCTGACAAATGAAAATCCATTATTGATTGGAGCGGGTTTGAAAGTCATTTTCACTTCTCTTCCCGTATGAATTCCTACACCTGAAAGAGAAATCTCGTTCTTGATGGTTTTTTGTTTAACCATGATTTATTCTTTAGTATTAATTATTTTTTTTAATTTTTCTAATTCAGCTACAATTTTAGATAAATTCTTAAAATGTACTGATGCTTTATTGTAATCACTAATATTAAAAGCGGGTGTTCCTTTTACCATTTCCCCATCTTTTAAATTTTTACTTACTCCAGATTGGCCTTGAATACCAACATTGTTTCCTATTTTTAAGTGCCCCCCTATTCCAACTTGTCCCCCAATCATGCAATTTTTTCCAATTTTGGTAGAACCTGCAACACCAGATTGCGCAGCAATTACGGTATTTTCGCCAATTTCAACATTATGTCCAATTTGAATTTGGTTGTCTAGCTTTACTCCTTTTCTAATAATTGTGGAGCCCATTGTTGCTCTATCAATTGTGGTACAAGAACCGATATCAACATTGTCTTCAATAATTACATTGCCAATTTGTGGGATTTTAGTAAAAGTACCATCCGCATTTGGTGCAAAACCAAATCCATCTGAACCTATAATTACTCCTGAATATATATCACAATTATTACCAATTTCGGTCTCTGAGTATATTTTTGCTCCTGCGAAAATACTAACATTATCTCCAATAATTGAATTATCGCCGATAAAACAATTCGGATAAATCTTTACATTATTGCCGATAGTTACATTTGCTCCAATATAACTAAAACTTCCTAGATAGAGATTTTCGCCATATTTTACATTTTCAGAAATTACAGAAGGCTGTTCAATTCCTGTTTTATTCCCTTTTGCTTGATCATAAAATTCAAGTAATTTTGTAAAAGCACCATAAGCATCTTCAACTTTAATCAATGTTGTAGTGAGAGTGTCTTCAGGAATAAAGGTGTTATTGACAATAGTAATTGAAGCTTTAGTAGTATAAATAAAGTTGGTGTACTTTGGATTGCTTAAAAACGTAAGTGCGCCTTCAGTACCTTCTTCAATTTTGGATAATTTATATACTTCAGCATTAGGATTTCCTACTACTTCACCATCTAAAATACCCGCTATTTGTTCTGCTGTAAATTTCATCTTGACAAAAATATAAAAAATAGATTTTTAAATGTTAATTTTTAATGAGTACTTTCGGAAAAGATATATAATATTTTGTAACCGCCCTAGACAAAGCTTTCAAATTCAACTGGTCTGAAGCGGTTACAACATCTTCTATGGTTTTGTCTTTTTTCAAAATACTTATAGGTTCGGCATCTTTATTATAGGCTTGATTTCTAATTTTCCCTTTAAAAACAAAGTAACTTGCTTCATAAAGAGATATTTTTTCTAATTTTGAAAAAGCTAAAATATACCCATCCACTTCATCTTGACTGAATTTTTCGTCATTAATTTTAATTTTCAATAAATCTCTATTAATTATCATTGTACTCAAGGCACTCAAAACAAAATCGTCATTGATTTGCCAATTTTTTAAGGCGCTGATGATATCATAATCATCTAATTGGGCAAATTTATCTAATGTGGAAGCGTCAAAACTGGATAATTCAATTTTATTTTGCAAAAAAAACAATAAAGGTGCACTGCAATTCAAGACTACTCCTTTTTGAGTTAACTCTTTGGCTCTTTTAAGAATTTTAGTCAAAATTAACTCTGCAACAAAACTAGTTTTATGCAAATAAGCCTGCCAATACATTAAACGTCTTGCCATTAAGAATTTCTCGACAGAATAAATCCCTTTTTCTTCAATCACCAAAGTGTCATCAACAACAGCCATCATTTGAATTAAACGATCCGAATTGATATTTCCTTCGGCAACTCCAGAATAAAAGCTATCTCTTTTTAAATAATCCATTCGATCCATATCCAACTGGCTTGAAATAAGTTGCAACATGAATTTGCGATGATATTCGCCTTTGAAAATTTGAATTGCCAAACTCAGTTGCCCGTTAAACTCCTGATTCAACTGATTCAACTGATTCATAAATAATAATGAAATGGCTTCGTGATTCACCTCTTCAACGATGCTGTGCTCCATTGCATGAGAAAATGGCCCATGACCAATGTCGTGTAAAAGTATGGC
>CAIRNC010000434.1 GCA_903879875.1 uncultured Bacteroidota bacterium | reverse complement strand
TAATTACCTCTCGCAAGAAAATTATAATTCCTTAACTCAAAAATCTAATGAAGTGGGAAAATTAATTAATTTTATGATAAACAATCCAACTAAATTTGGCTGCACCGAAAAATAGCAAAACTGAGACTGAGAAATGAGAACTGAGACTGAGACTGAGACTGAGACTGAAAACCGAGACCGAGAACTGAGACTGTAAACTAAAAAAATATGAAAATAATTTGTATCGGTAGAAATTATACCAAACACATTGAAGAACTTCAAAACGAACGACCAGAAGAACCTGTTGTTTTTTTGAAACCAGATTCGGCCATATTGTTAAAGCAACATCCATTCGTAATTCCTGAATTTTCTGATGACATTCATCATGAGATTGAAATTATTGTAAAAATCAATAAGGTTGGAAAATACATTGACTCGAAATTTGCGCACAAATATTACGATGAAATTGGAGTTGGAATTGACTTTACAGCCCGTGATTTACAAGACAAATTGAAAACGAAAGGATTACCTTGGGAGAAAGCCAAAG
This sequence comes from uncultured Bacteroidota bacterium, assembly GCA_903879875.1. Taxonomy (GTDB): domain Bacteria; phylum Bacteroidota; class Bacteroidia; order Flavobacteriales; family Flavobacteriaceae; genus Flavobacterium. The sequence continues at coordinate 5,484 of CAIRNC010000434.1, read as the reverse complement.
CATTTGATGGTTCAGCAGTAATTGGAGATTTTTTACCAAAAACACAGTTTGATTCGTTAGAAAATATTACATTTGAATTAACTAATAATGGTACAACGGTTCAATTGGGAAATACGGCATATATGCTATGGAAAATTGATGAGTTAATAGCTTATGTTTCACAATTTTTCACACTGAAAATTGGCGATATCATTTTTACAGGAACACCAGAAGGGGTTGCAAAAGTAAAACCAGACGATGTTCTAGAAGGTTTTTTAGAAGGAAATAAACTATTTAGAATACATATAAAATAATGGCACTACACTACAATTTAGCAAAAGTATATGCGATTTCTGACAACGACGATGAATTTGTTTTACAAATTGCAACACTTTTTATTTCAGAAGTACCAACAGATTTAGTTCAAATAAAAGAAGGTATTAACGAAAAAAATTACAAACAAGCGTATAGCTTTTCTCACAAAATCAAACCAACGCTAGATTTACTTGGAATGAGTGTTGCTTTTGAAGAAATTCTTTGCATTGAAGATTGGACTAAAAAAGAAGGAAAAAGAAAAGAAATCATCGAAACCTTCAAAAATCTAGAAGGCAGAATTGAAAAAGCGGTAAAAGAAATTAAAAAGGATTTTAATTTGTAAGTTTATCAAATTTCGATTCTAAATTTCAAAATTCAAACCTCAAAATAAAATGCAAGCAACCATTGTAACCATTGGCGACGAAATTTTAATTGGACAAATTGTAGACACCAATTCTGGATATATAGCTAAATCATTGGACAAAATTGGTGTTGAAATCAACGAAATGATATCGATTTCAGATAACAAGCAACACATTTTAGCTACTTTTTCACAACTTCAAAACAAAGTCGATTTAGTAATTATCACTGGTGGATTAGGACCGACGAAAGATGATATCACCAAACATACTTTTTGTGAATATTTCGAAGACACATTGGTTGTCAATCAACAAGTAGAAAATCATGTCATTGATTTAATAGAACGGGTCATGCAGCGCCCCGCTTCTCAAATGAATAAAGACCAAGCCCTTGTACCTTCCAAATGCACGATATTACACAACCAAATGGGAACTGCACCTGGCATGTGGATGAAAAAGGAAAATACGGTTTATATTTCGCTCCCTGGAGTTCCGTATGAAATGAAATACTTGGTTGAAAACGAAATTATCCCTAAAATAATAAAGGAATACAAACGTCCCTATATACTCCACAAAACCATTTTGACTTATGGTCAAGGAGAAAGTTTAGTTGCGGAACGAATTGAAAATTGGGAAAACAATTTACCCGAATGCATCAAATTAGCCTATTTACCAAGCCCCGGAAAAGTGCGTTTGCGACTCTCTGCAAGAGGAACAGACAAAGAATTTTTACTTCAATTGATTGATGAAAATGTTTTGCAATTGTCTAAAATTATTGGGGATATCATTGTAGGTTTCGAAGAAGACGAAACAATAGAAGTAGTTATAGGAAAAAATTTGACGCAACAAAAAAAGACAATTGCAACAGCCGAAAGTTGCACTGGAGGAAAAATAGCACAAGTTTTAACCGCGGTTGCTGGAGCATCAAACTATTTTAAAGGTAGTGTCGTTTCGTATGCAACGCAAACAAAAATAGATGTTCTCGGAATATCAGAAACTTTAATTGAAAAGCACACTGTTGTTAGTGCTGAAGTGGCTAAAGCGATGGCATTAAGCATTCAAAAAATAATGAAGAGTGATTATGCAATAGCGACTACTGGGAATGCTGGACCTTCAATTGGCGACTCAAATGCAGAAATCGGAACCGTTTTTATAGCATTAGCAACACCAAATAACGTTATTGTAGAGAAATTTAACTTTGGTCAACCACGTGAAAAAGTGATTGATAGAGCAGTCATTAAAGGACTTGAAATGCTTCAAAAAGAAATTTTAAAAAATGTACTTTAATTTTTTGCTTCATCCGTTTATTTTTCTTTTCTTTGCACCCTGATTTTGAATAACGATAAAAGATAAGCATAATGTCAAGAGTTTGTGACCTTACGGGTAAAAGAGCGATGGTGGGAAATAATGTTTCTCACGCGATGAATAAAACAAAAAGAAAGTTTTCTGTAAACTTACTTAAAAAACGTTTTTATCTTCCTGAAGAAGACAGATGGATTACTCTTAGAGTGGCTGCATCTACAATAAAAACTATTAATAAAAATGGAATCGCTGCAGTTTTGAAAAAAGCACAAGCAGGCGGATTTATTAAATAATCCATTCCTAAACATATATCAAGATGGCAAAGAAAGCAAAAGGAAATAGAATACAAGTAATTTTAGAATGTACAGAGCACAAAACATCAGGTGTTTCTGGAACTTCTAGATACATTACAACAAAGAACAAAAAAAATACTCCAGATCGTTTAGAAATTAAAAAATTCAATCCAATCTTGAAACGTGTAACTGTTCACAAAGAAATTAAATAATTAGAGATTTTAATTAAAATCTCAAATGTTCACATTTGAATATTATTAAAATACAAATAACACTTATTAGTCATGGCAAAGAAAACCGTAGCATCGTTACAAACATCTTCAAAAAGATTATCAAAAGCCATTAAAATGGTTAAATCTCCAAAAACGGGAGCATATACATTCGTTGAATCAATTATGTCACCAGAAGCAGTTGATGAATTTTTGAAAAAAAAATAATTTTCAACCACATTATATAGAAAAGCTACTTTCATTCGGAAGTAGCTTTTTTATTTTCTATATTTGTCGCGTTTTAAGATGCTTTTCCTTCTGTCCAATAACACTGTTGTGACGAAAATTGCTACATCAAATGCAATTTGCAAAACAATTCGACCATTAGATCGAACGAATGGAAAAATCAAATAAAGCCGTTAATCTGCAATCTATAATCCAATGAGTTTTTTTAAAAGAATATTTTCATCAGAAAAAAAAGAGCAAAGTTTTAGCGAAGAAGCGAAACAAACATTAGATAAAGGACTTGAGAAATCAAAAACATCCTTTTTTTCAAAGTTAACTAAAGCCATTGCAGGGAAATCAAAAGTAGATGACGAGGTTTTAGATCATCTTGAAGAAATTCTTGTTGGCTCTGACGTTGGCGTAAATACTACATTAAAAATTATTGCTCGAATTGAAAAACGTGTTGCCGAAGATAAATATTTAGGAACTGATGAGTTGAATCAAATCCTTAGAGAAGAAATTTCTGGGTTGCTATCTGAAACTAATCTAGGAGAAGCAACCGAATTCATCATTCCAATTCAATCAAAACCTTATGTATTGATGGTTGTTGGGGTAAATGGTGTTGGAAAAACAACTACCATTGGAAAACTAGCCTATCAATTTAAAAAACAAGGTTTTAATGTGGTCTTAGGTGCTGCTGATACTTTTAGAGCAGCTGCAATCGATCAGTTGCAAATTTGGGCAGACAGAGTTGGAGTAACTTTAGTAAAACAACAAATGGGAAGCGACCCAGCATCAGTAGCATTCGACACCTTACAATCAGCCGTCGCTCAAAATGCAGACATTGTAATTATTGACACTGCTGGAAGATTACACAATAAAATAAATCTAATGAACGAGTTGACAAAAGTAAAACGTGTGATGCAGAAAGTAGTATCTGATGCGCCGCATGATGTGCTTTTGGTTTTAGATGGTTCTACTGGTCAAAATGCTTTTGAACAAGCAAAACAATTTACTACAGCAACCGAAGTGAGCTGTTTAGCCGTTACAAAACTTGATGGAACTGCAAAAGGTGGAGTCGTTATTGGAATATCAGACCAATTTCAAATTCCTGTAAAATATATTGGCGTTGGCGAAGGCATTGAAGATTTACAGGTTTTTAATAAGTATGAGTTTGTTGATAGTTTCTTTAAATAATACCCTGAAATGAATTTCAATTTTCTTAAAAATTTAAGCCCGATTTATTTGTACATGATGAGTATTATCTCATTTGTATTGTCAAATTTATGCCGAGATGTAAATCTAATTGCCTATTATATTTTATTATTGATGGGTTTATTACTTTTTGTTTTTGGTTTTTTAAAAAGCAGGAACAGATCGTAAATTATTCATAAAGTGCATTTATTTTTTGCCACAATACTTCATCAAAATCAGACGAAGCCATATTTACACTGTCGGCAGCTTCACCCATTCGAATGACCACCATTTTTTTACTTGGAATTACGTAAATCTTTTGATCATTCTTTCCTAAAGCCATAAACATATCGGTCGGGCCAGATGGAATAACACTTCCTGAAAATTGCAATTGACTCTGTGGCAAATGATAACTCGATTTTCCATTTAACCACCATAAATAACCATAGCTAAGATTTATATTTTGAGATGTTGCTGTTGCCGCATTAAAATAGGTTTCGTTTACAATTTCATTTCCATTCCATTTTCCTTTGTTTAAAGCCATTAAGCCAAAGCGTGCCATGTTTCTTGATGTGCTCCAATATACACTTAATCCATCACCGCTATTAATCCAGGCGCCACCAGTCATTCCAAGTTTATCTCTTAATTTAGTGTTGAAATAATTTACCCATGTCTGTCCACTTGCTTGCGCAACAACATCTTGTAATTTCACATAAACGTTGTGATAAGCCCAACGTGTTCCAGCATCAGCAACATATTGCAAATTAGTTGGGTCAACATTATCTCCTAAAGCATCATTCAATCCTGAGTTCATCGATAATAAATTTTTGCAAGTAATTAAATTCTCTTTAGCTAAAGGCGTGCTAGTCCAACCTGTTCCTAGATAATCCGAAACTTTATTGTTAATATTTAATAATCCTTCTTGCTGTGCAATTCCAGTTACTGTTGAAGTTAAAGTTTTTCCAGCACTTGCCCAATACCATGGGGATGTAGCCGTATGTCCGTTAAAATAATTCTCCATTACAATTCTTCCATTAACTAATATAAGGAACGATTTGGAATGTTTTAATTCCAAATAATCCAATAATGGTTGAACTGCCGATGGATTCCATCCCAAACTTGTAACTGATTTAGTTTCCCAAACTTCACTTCCGTTAGGCGGGAAATACATGGTTTCGGTAGGTTGCGAATTAATTTCAGTAGTGCTATTACAAGCAATTAGTGAAATAAAGAATAGTAGGAAGATTGTTTTTTTCATAGTTTTAATTTTAAAATTAGACAATGATATCTTGTATAAGTTTAATTGGAATACAAATAAATTCAAAATGGAGTGTACAGCAGAACTTCAAAAATAAAATAAACAATAAAAACATACAACACTTTGAAAGACTAATTATGGAATCTGTATTAACATAACTTTACCAACTTGTTGGCAATTTGTTTTGAGTATAAAATAATACATTTACATTACATTAATCTCCATTCTAAATGATTAAAAACAAACTAATACTTCTTTTGGTTTATTTAACGGTCACAATTGCTTACTCACAAGAGGAAAAGTGGCTTCATGGCAAAATCATAGTGAAATACGCCACCCCTCAAGGCGTG
>CAIRNC010000433.1 GCA_903879875.1 uncultured Bacteroidota bacterium | reverse complement strand
TTCATTACGAAGAGAGAAATTTACTATTACTGTTGGAGATGAATTGCCAGCTGGAATTCTGAAACTAGCTAAAGTATATATCGCTAAAAAACGTAAATTAAAAGTTGGGGATAAAATGGCGGGACGTCACGGTAACAAAGGTATTGTTGCTCGTATTGTTCGTCATGAAGATATGCCTTTCTTAGAAGACGGAACACCAGTTGATATTGTATTAAATCCACTTGGAGTACCTTCACGTATGAACATTGGTCAAATTTATGAAACCGTTTTAGGTTGGGCTGGAATGAACTTGGGTAGAAAATATGCTACTCCAATTTTTGATGGTGCTACTTTAGATCAAATCAATGAATTGACTGACGAAGCTGGAATACCACGTTTTGGACATACCTATCTTTATGATGGTGGAACTGGAGAGCGTTTCCATCAAGCAGCAACTGTAGGTGTAATCTATATGTTGAAACTGGGTCACATGGTTGATGATAAAATGCATGCCCGTTCAATTGGACCATACTCTTTAATTACGCAACAGCCATTAGGAGGTAAAGCTCAATTTGGAGGTCAACGTTTTGGAGAGATGGAGGTTTGGGCACTTGAAGCTTATGGAGCATCAAGTACACTTAGAGAAATCTTGACCGTTAAATCGGATGACGTAATTGGTAGAGCCAAAACTTACGAAGCAATTGTTAAGGGAGAATCTATGCCAGAACCAGGATTGCCAGAATCATTCAATGTATTGATGCATGAATTAAAAGGTCTTGGATTAGATATTCGTTTAGAAGAATAATAAGAAAGTAATCAGTGTTCAGTTTTGAGTTAACAGCTCGACTGAACACTTATAACTGAGCACTGAACACTTAAAAAAAATTTCATAAAATCAATAGTACAGCTATGATGAATAATAGAAATAATAATAACAATAAAGATAAGAATCCTATTAAAAGATTTAACAAAATCTCAATAGGACTGGCTTCTCCTGAATCTATCTTGGCTGAGTCAAGAGGTGAAGTATTGAAACCAGAAACTATCAATTATAGAACACACAAACCAGAACGTGATGGTCTTTTCTGTGAACGAATTTTCGGACCTGTTAAAGATTTCGAATGTGCTTGTGGAAAATACAAACGTATCCGTTATAAAGGTATTGTTTGCGACCGTTGTGGGGTTGAAGTTACAGAGAAAAAAGTACGTAGAGACAGAGTTGGTCACATTAATTTAGTGGTGCCAATTGCTCACATCTGGTATTTCCGTTCACTTCCAAACAAAATTGGTTATATTTTAGGATTGCCATCTAAGAAATTAGATATGATTATTTACTACGAAAGATACGTTGTTATTCAACCAGGTATTGCAAAAACTCCAGAAGGAGAATCAGTAGAAAGATTAGATTTTTTAACTGAAGAAGAGTATTTAAACATTGTTGATACACTTCCTGCAGACAATCAATATTTAGATGATTTTGATCCTAATAAATTTGTTGCCAAAATGGGAGCAGAATGTATTATGGACTTGTTAGCTCGTATCAATCTTGATGAATTATCTTATGATTTAAGACATAAAGCGAATAACGAAACATCGAAACAACGTAAAACGGAAGCTTTAAAAAGATTACAAGTTGTTGAATCTTTCCGTGAGTCTAACTTGAACCGTGAGAATCGTCCGGAGTGGATGATTATGAAAGTGGTGCCTGTTATTCCACCGGAATTACGTCCACTTGTGCCTCTTGATGGAGGTCGTTTTGCAACGTCAGATTTAAATGATTTATACCGTCGTGTAATCATCCGTAACAACCGTTTGAAAAGATTGATGGAGATTAAAGCTCCAGAAGTAATCTTGAGAAACGAAAAACGTATGTTGCAAGAATCAGTAGATTCCCTTTTCGATAATACGCGTAAAGCATCTGCAGTTAAAACAGAATCAAACCGTCCATTGAAATCACTTTCGGATTCCCTTAAAGGAAAACAAGGTCGTTTCCGTCAAAACTTACTTGGAAAACGTGTGGATTATTCTGCACGTTCGGTAATTGTTGTTGGGCCTGAATTGAAATTGTTCGAATGCGGTATTCCTAAAGATATGGCAGCTGAACTATACAAACCTTTCGTTATCCGTAAATTGATAGAAAGAGGAATTGTTAAAACAGTTAAATCGGCTAAGAAAATTATTGACAAAAAAGAGCCTGTAGTTTGGGATATCCTAGAAAATGTAATCAAAGGTCACCCAATCTTACTGAATCGTGCTCCTACTTTGCACAGATTAGGTATTCAAGCATTCCAACCAAAATTAATTGAAGGAAAAGCAATCCAATTGCACCCTTTAGTTTGTACGGCATTTAATGCGGATTTTGATGGGGATCAAATGGCAGTTCACTTGCCGTTAGGACCAGAAGCGATTTTGGAAGCACAATTGTTAATGTTGGCTTCTCACAATATCTTGAATCCTGCAAATGGTGCGCCAATTACAGTACCTTCTCAAGACATGGTATTGGGTCTATATTATATGACCAAAGAAAGAATTTCTACTCCAGAACATAAAATTTTAGGTCAAGACTTAACTTTTTATTCTGCTGAAGAAGTAAATATTGCCTTGAATGAAGGAAAATTAGAATTAAATGCGCGTGTGAAAATCCGTGCAAAAGATTTTAATGAAGCCGGAGAATTAGTATTCAAAATTATCCAAACTACTGCGGGTCGTGTACTTTTTAATGAAGTAGTACCTGAAGCAGCAGGATATATCAATGATGTATTGACTAAGAAAAACCTTAGAGACATTATCGGACACGTTTTAAGCGTAACTGATGTGCCAACTACAGCGGCTTTCTTGGATAATATGAAAAATATGGGTTACAAATTTGCCTTTAGTGGTGGATTGTCTTTCTCATTAGGTGATATCAAAATTCCAGAACAAAAACAAGCTTTGATTGCTGACGCAAGAGAGCAAGTAGAAGGAATTTCTGCCAATTATAACATGGGACTTATTACCAATAACGAACGTTACAACCAAGTTATTGATATATGGACTTCTGCCAATGCACAATTGACAGAATTAGCAATGAAAAACATTAGAGAAGACCAACAAGGTTTCAACTCGGTGTATATGATGCTTGATTCTGGAGCAAGGGGTTCCAAAGAACAAATTCGTCAGTTAACTGGTATGCGTGGTTTGATGGCTAAGCCTAAAAAATCAAATGCTGGTGGTGGTGAAATTATTGAAAACCCGATTCTTTCTAACTTTAAAGAAGGTCTTTCGATTTTAGAATATTTCATTTCTACTCACGGTGCTCGTAAAGGTCTTGCGGATACGGCGTTAAAAACAGCTGATGCTGGATATTTAACTCGTAGATTACATGATGTTTCTCAAGATGTTATTGTAAATATCGAAGATTGTGGTACGCTTAGAGGAGTTGAAGTTTCTGCTTTGAAGAAAAACGAAGAAGTTGTTGAAACTTTAGGAGAACGAATTTTAGGACGTGTAGCGTTACAAGACGTTATTAATCCTTTGACAAATGAAGTTTTAGTTCATGCTGGTGAGCAAATAGTAGAATCAATAATGAGACAAATTGAAGCTTCTCCAATCGAGAAAGTAGAAGTGCGTTCTCCATTAGTTTGTGAAGCTACTAAAGGTATTTGTGCTAAATGTTACGGAAGAAATTTAGCGACTGGAAAAATGACTCAAAGAGGAGAAGCTGTCGGAGTTATTGCGGCGCAATCTATTGGAGAGCCAGGAACTCAGTTGACACTTCGTACATTCCACGTTGGTGGGGTTGCGGGTGGAATTTCTGAAGAATCAAGCATCAATGTTAAATTTGATGGACGTTTAGAAATCGAAGATTTAAAAACAGTTAAAGGTGAAGATGGTGAAGGAAATTCAGTAGATATTGTTGTTTCTCGTTCAACAGAGTTAAAATTAATTGATATAAAAACTGGAATTCTTTTAAGTACAAATAACATTCCTTACGGTTCAAGCATTTTTGTAAAAGATGGACAAAACGTTGTAAAAGGAGATGTAATTTGTAAATGGGATCCATATAATGGAGTTATTATTTCTGAATTTACTGGTAAAATTGCTTACGAAGATTTAGAGCAAGGTCAATCTTTCATGGTTGAAATTGATGAGCAAACTGGTTTCCAAGAAAAAGTAATTTCTGAAGCAAGATCTAAAAAATTAATTCCAACTTTATTGGTTTACGGTAAAGATGGAGAATTAATTCGTTCTTATAACTTACCAGTTGGAGCCCACTTGATGGTTGAAAATGGTGAGAAAATTAAAGCAGGTAAGATTTTAGTAAAAATTCCTCGTCGCTCTTCAAAATCTGGAGATATTACAGGAGGTTTACCAAGAATTACAGAGTTGTTAGAAGCTCGTAATCCATCTAACCCAGCTGTAGTTTCAGAAATTGATGGTGTTGTAACTTTCGGTAAAATTAAAAGAGGTAACCGTGAAATCGTTATTGAATCTAAATTTGGTGAAGTTAAACGCTATTTAGTAAAACTTTCAAGCCAAATTTTGGTTCAAGAAAATGACTTTGTAAGAGCTGGTGTACCATTGTCTGATGGTGCTATCACTCCTGAAGATATTTTGAGAATTCAAGGTCCAGCTGCTGTACAACAGTATTTGGTTAATGAAATTCAAGAAGTATATCGTTTACAAGGGGTTAAAATTAACGACAAACACTTTGAAGTAGTAATACGTCAAATGATGCGTAAAGTAAGAGTTCAGGATCCTGGAGATACATTGTTCTTAGAAGATCAATTGATTCATACCAAAGATTTTATTGTTGAAAACGATAAATTATATGGAATGAAAGTGGTTGAAGATGCTGGAGATTCTGATGCTTTAAAACCAGGTCAAATTATATCTTCTCGTGAATTGCGTGATGAAAATTCACTATTGAAACGTAATGATAAAAATTTAGTTGTAGCACGCGATGTAATTACCGCAACTGCAACACCTGTATTACAAGGTATCACTAGAGCTTCATTGCAAACCAAATCATTTATTTCTGCAGCTTCTTTCCAAGAAACTACTAAAGTATTAAACGAAGCAGCAGTAGCTGGTAAAATTGATTATTTAGAAGGATTAAAAGAAAATGTTATTGTTGGGCATAGAATTCCAGCAGGAACAGGTATGAGAGAGTATGATAATACAATTGTAGGTTCAAAAGAAGACTATAATGAATTATTAGTAAGTAACAGTGCATATGACGAACAAAAGCACCAAACATGTGAATATGATAAAATATACCGTGAAATCCATAAAGAGAAAAAGAAAGCAACTGATAAAGCATATCGTGAAAAGGATATTGAACAATTAGAAGCCAAAAACACAAACAATTGACT
>CAIRNC010000432.1 GCA_903879875.1 uncultured Bacteroidota bacterium | reverse complement strand
TGTCTTGTGTTTAAAAGAATTCTATTTTTATTTTTGAAAATATTTAGCAATTCATGTTTTTCCGATTTACTATTATCTTGTAATTTAACATCAAATATTTCCTCAATTTGTGAATTATTTAAATATTTTCCGCAAGCAAGTATAATAACATCAAAGGATTTAAAGTATTCCTCTTTTAGAAAATCTATTCTTTCTTGATTTTTAAAGACTTTAATTTTGCTGTATTTAGAAGGTTGGAAGTTTACTTCTGTGAGAAAAGCATAACTAAAAAAATTATTGTTTTCAGTCGTCATTTCAGGATAAATATTTTTAAGTATTTTTTCATATTTACTCCACGTATGCCCTCCTTTGTTTTTTCCTAAATATGGAAAAAAGGCATTAATGTAATTATTGCTTTTGTAATGTTTATTGGTGTTAATTTCAATTGAATTATCAACATAATTCTTCCATTCCGTTGGATTTAATAGACTTTCAAACTCAAATTGACCAAAATTCTTTTCTTTATCAAAACCTTTTTCTTTTCCAATAAATAATATTTTAGCGTTAGGATTGCCAAATCCTATGTAGTATGGATTCCCTTCTGCTTTTTCTTCTTGGGTTAGTTTTTCACTTTCAGAGAAAGCTTTAGTAACGAGGTTTATAAACTCTTTTGAAAACATAATTTATTTGTTTAAAAGTGACTTTTTATTTTAGTTGTTAGTGCTATTTACATTTACTATTTGACCTATTGAAGTAAAATTTTTCTTGTTGTCAACACATTATTTTGTGCATCAAATATTTTTACAAAGCACATTCCAATGTTAGACCAAGAATTTAATTCAACTGTAGATTGTTGAGTATTTATTGGTTGATTGAAAATAACTTGACCTAATGTATTGATGATTTCAATGTGATATCCAATTACATTGTTACTATTTCCACAATCAATAGTAAAGTGGTCTTTTGCGGGGTTTGGATATATTGAAAAATCAACTGTGTTATTATCATTTATGCCTAATGGTGAGCAAATAATTATAGTTGGAACAAATCGTGTATTTGTAGTATTATCACCTAATTGATAGGCCTGATTCCAGCCTAATCCATATAAAGAGCCATCCGTTTTCAAAATCAAATTATGTATTGCGCCAGAATCTATTAATTGATTATTATTTGAACTGTTATTTATTAACGTCGGAATACTAACAGAGGTTACCGACGTGCCTTGTCCAGATTGTCCTTGTGCGTTATTTCCCCAGCCCCATAGAGTGCCATCCGTTTTTATAGCCATACTATTATCAGTTCCAGCAGAAATACTCTGCCAAGATGTTTCACTACCAATTTGGACAGGACTGGTTTTATTGACCAATGTACCATCTCCTAATTCGCCATGTGTGTTTTCGCCCCAACCCCATAAAGTGCCATCCGTTTTTATTGCTAGAGTATGAGTTCCACCAACCGATATAGATTTCCAATTAGTAGCGGTTCCAATTTGAACGGGACTTGATTTATTTACGAGTGTGCCATCTCCTATAACACCATGTCCATTATAGCCCCAAGACCACAATGTACCATCTGTTTTTATTGCCGATACTGCACCTCCATTTGAAACTAGTTTCCAATTAGTAGCAGAGCCGATTTGAACAGGGCTTGATTTATTTACTATTGTGCCATCACCTAATGCGCCATTACCATTATAGCCCCAAGACCATAATGTACCGTCAGTTTTTATTGCTGAAGTGTTACCCTCACTAGCAGAAACCGTTTTCCAATTAGTTGCCGTCCCAATTTGTGTAAGACTCACAGTTGGTGCTGGTACACCAAGTCCTAATTGACCATACGAGCTATCTCCACATGACCATAAAGTGCCATCAGTTTTTAAGACTACTGTGTAATAATGTCCAATAGAAACTGATTTCCAATTAGTTGCTGTTCCGACTTTAAAAGGAATTTTTCTTCTTGCTGTTGAGGTTGACTCGCTTAATTGACCATACTGATTAGGTCCCCATAACCATAAGGTGCCGTCAGTTTTAATTGCTCCAGAGTTAGTATCACTAGTAGACATTGTTGTCCAACATTGTCCACTGGTTGAAAAACTTGTAAATAAAAAAAGCATATAAATTAAAGGACAAGAAAAAGTTTTATTAACGAGGGTTTTTGTTTTTTTTGAAAGCATAATATTTGATTTTAGTGATTCATTAAAATAGGAAAGTGCCGCCAACATGATCATTATTACTCCAAGTGCTTTTTAAAATGCGCCAAGCAAGTTTAAAAGGAAAAAAAAGTAAACTTAAAATTATATTTGAAAGGCTAAAAGATTGTTTTTTATTGGTTTTCCCCCCACTTTTATTAATTGGCTTTGAATCTTCAATACTTTTTATTTCAACACCAACATCTTTTGGGTTTATAATTACCCCGGGATAGTGTATAGCTAAAATAGCTTGTTTAACACTATTTCTGTTTGGTCCATGTAAATCTAAAGCAGTTTTATCTTCAACTTCAATAGTTAAATTTATTATCCTTGAACCATTTAACTGTCCAAACCCTCTAAAAGTTGCTTGTTTCA
>CAIRNC010000431.1 GCA_903879875.1 uncultured Bacteroidota bacterium | reverse complement strand
ACTGTTCTATACAGACGCATCGGGTGTTGAAGTTCTTGTAAAAAGAATTTATAACCGGGTAATTTTTGATGAATTAGAATTGCGTAAAGATTTAAAACTCAATTTCAGTTTCTCCGATGACTTAGATGTAGAGTGGGCAGGCCATCCGAATTGGTTTTTTAGAATCAGTAAATTTATTTTACCTTTTCTAAAAGGCAACTATTTTATAGAAACTACGTTATTGTCTGAACTGCAAACCATTCCAGACGATTTAGAAAATTATGTTTTAAAACCTTTGTTTTCTTTTTCAGGATCAGGTGTAATCTTTCATGTTAAAAAAGAAGATATTGAAGCTGTTGTAGAGAAAGACCTTTATATTCTTCAGAAAAAAGTAAATTATATTCCAATAGTTCAGTCGCCTGACGGAAAAGTAAAAGCAGAAGTTAGGGTATTGTGTGTTTGGAATAAAGAGGACGAAAATCCAACTTTCTTGTGCAATTTAGTTCGCCTCAGTCGAGGAGAAATGATTGGCGTTAAATTCAATAAAGATAAAGATTGGGTAGGAGGTACGTTGGGTTTATTTGAAAGATAACCTTTTTTCAGCTTGTAAAATAGCCATTTTATTTTTGTAATTAATAAATATAGTCACTTTAAATAAAAACAAATCAATACTTTTGTAGCACACAACACAACTACAATGTATAAGCATATCATTCGACCAATTCTCTTTAAATTCGACCCTGAGAAAGTTCATTATTTTACCTTTAGTATCATCCGTTTTGCTTGCAAAATACCTGGTTTTTCGGCTATAATTAAATTGATTTACCAAGTTGAGGATGATTTATTAGCCACCGAAGTATTTGGATTAAAATTTAAAAACCCCGTTGGACTTGCCGCAGGATTTGATAAAGACGCCCGATTATTTAACGAATTATCTCATTTTGGATTCGGATTTATTGAAATCGGTACGCTGACGCCAAAAGCACAAGAGGGAAACCCAAAACCGCGCTTGTTTCGTTTAAAAATGGATCAAGCAATAATTAACCGAATGGGGTTCAATAACGGTGGTGTGGAAGATGTTGTGAAAAGATTAAAGCAGAACAAATCGGTTCTTATTGGAGGAAATATCGGGAAAAACAAATTAACTTCTAATGAAAATGCGGTTTCTGATTATGAAATTTGTTTTAATACTTTATATGAATATGTTCATTATTTTGTAGTCAATGTTAGTTCGCCAAACACACCTAATTTACGCGAGCTACAAGAAAAAGAGCCACTGACAGCACTATTGCAAACCTTACAAAATCTAAATGAGACCAAACCCAAAGCGAAACCTATTTTGCTAAAAATTGCACCCGATTTATCCAACGACCAGCTTTTAGATATTATTGAAATTGTAAATCAAACCAAAATTGCAGGTGTTATTGCTACGAATACTACCATTTCTAGAACAGGATTGCTATCAGAAAGCCGAATAGAAACTGGTGGACTTTCAGGAAAACCTTTAGCGGAAAGAGCCACTGAAGTTATTCGATTTCTCTCTGAAAACAGCAACAAATCATTTCCAATTATTGGAGTAGGAGGGATTCATTCTCCTGAAGATGCTATGGAAAAATTAGAAGCTGGTGCAAGTCTTATTCAACTTTATACCGGGTTTATTTATGAAGGACCACAATTGGTAAAAGCAATCAATAAGACCATTTTACAGAAGAGAAAGCTGCAATTAGTTAAAAATGAAATATAGAAATTTAAAAACAAATTAGTTTCTACAACAAACGTTTTAGAACGTATATTTGCAAAAAAATAATCATGGCAAAGAGTTCAGAAAATTCGATTTATAGTAAAGGAATTTACACAGGTATCATTGAAAAAGACGAAAACGGAAACTATTTTTGTGGTCAAATTTTGTTGGATTTTAAAATGGTTGCTGCTAGTTTCGCCATTGGAGATTTAGTAACTGTTAAAGCCGTAATTGTCAATCCAAGCGATTTAACGTATAATAAATACCCGCAAAAGTCTAAAAATTTTGCATTAGCCAATCTTAAACCAGAGCCTAATAATTAGTTATTGCTACTATAAGTTTGCTTATTTCTTTGTTGGAATTTTATAAATAGTGTAACCATCAACACTGTCTATTTTTATCAATTTTTTATCAAAAATCAATTTCTTTATAGTGGAATCTTCCAATGGTTTTTTATCATATCTAAGATATTTGTGGGTTTTAGATATCAGATATTTTGATTGGTTAAGATTACTATCGATTTCAAGTAAAGGTCTTTTTTGAATTTCAATAAATTTATTATCCGTAATTCTATTAAAAGATTTTATGATATGAGTAGCTTTATAAGTTACATAAATTGGATTTGAACCCTTATCAATCCTACACACTTTATCAAACAATCCGATAACATCATTCTCTTTAAACGGAAAATACAAACTGTAAAATCCAATCGTAATTGTACTAATTATAAGTAGCATTGCATTTGAAAATCTTTTGAAACCATCCAATTCCATAAGAAGTGTAATTGATGCTCCCAAAGCCAATAAAAACAAAGGAGTTACATATAGAATGAGTCTGTCTGCTAGAGGATATAATCGGAGTATATTGAATATCACGTGAACTATAAACATACAACTTAGTAAAAGCAATTCTTGTTTGAATGCAAATGCCTGTTTTTTTATGACAAAATAGAGTAAAGCTAAAGTTAATAGCATTAAAAAAAATCCCCATAAATCAACGGCACAAAAAACAGAAACCCATATTTCATATGCAATAGCCGCTACATGTCTGAAAAATTGACTGTCCATTGAAATGAAATTTATGGACCAATAGTTCAACATAAAATTCTTTAATTCTAATGCTCCCGATTGTCTAGAAAACCATATATAGTATGAAATATAGGGAAGCGGTGCTAAAATAACCAAACCATTTGCTCTCAAAAAAGGAATGATTTTGAATGACTTAAAAGGGAAACAATTTTTCAAAAAGAGATAGATCAAATAACCTGAAATTGCAAATAAACCTATATTGGATAATAAACACCAAACGGCAAAGAAAATCCAGCTATAGCGCTTGAATACACTTTTCTCGAAGGATAGAATCAAAATTAAAGTAATCAATAAATCAATAGTATACTGTTTTATGGTTAATGTATGGTAAATAATATATGGGTTAAAAAGCAGTATTGATAAAAGTAGCAATCGAACTAAGACTCTTTGTTTTTTTATTAAATCATTAAATAAAAACAGTATAGCTATCGAAGAACAAAAACTAAGCAATTTTGCACTTATATAAAAATCGAATGGCGATAGGGTGATGATTGTTTTTTGAATCCATAAATAAAGTGGTGGCGCACTCTGAAAACCATTCAATGGATACAACAATTTGGTATAACTAAGATACTTTAGGTTTTTGCATAAAGCGACTTCATCAACATTAAAAGTGGGATGTATAAACTGTACATAAAATCGAAGCGCAATTCCAATAAATAGAAATAACCAGAAGGTTTTTTGTATGAATTTTTCCGATATAAATTTCATGACGTAGTCCTTTTTCAGTGTAATATTAACTTTTCAAAAATACTAAAAATAGTGGCTTTAGACACAAAAAATGAAATAGTATTCCATTATCATTTATTTCTCCAATGAGTTGGAAAAATTTCTAATTACTGAATTTTTAATAAGTATCAAATTTTTTTCACTTCAATAGCAATTATCTATTTACCTTTGTTAATTAAGAAAATAAAATATAAAATGGCTTTCGACAAAGAAAAAACCCTTAAAATGTTCAATGAAATTTGCAGAAATACTTTGATGCAAACCTTACAAATTGAATTTATAGATGTTGGAGAAGATTTTCTGGTAGCTAAAATGCCTGTAAACTCAACAGTTCATCAACCGATGGGGTTGCTTCATGGTGGAGCAAGTGTCGCCTTGGCAGAAAGTGTAGGGAGTGCTGCATCCATGCTTTTTATCAATCAAGATAGAGAAGTTCGTGGAATTGAAATTTCTGCCAATCATGTAAAAAGCAAAAAAGAAGGCACCGTATTTGGAACTGCACGAATAATACATAAAGGAGCAAGCATTCATTTGTGGGAAATTAGGATTACAGATGAAAAGGATAATTTGATTTCTTTATGCAAATTGACCAATATGGTTTTACCTCGTAAAAAATAGATTCAGAATGTCGATATTTGATACAATAGAATCGCATTTCCAACTGAATTTGCCTTTTGTTGCTTATTGCAAACCTAATGCAACAACTATTATTGGACTTTTTCAAAGAAACGACAACTTGTATTTGACTACCCATTATAATGAAGTTGGTTTTGTATTTGCACCCTTTGATAGCGAACATTCGAGTGTTTTAATTCTAGAAAGCGAATCCGAAATGTTACAAGAGCCTTTTGTAGCTTCTAATGAATTTAACACTGCGACAATCGATTTTAGTCCAAGTGAAAATGAAAAAAAAGCCCATATTCAACTTGTTCAAAAAGGGATTGACGCAATACATTCTGGGCAGTTTAGTAAATTGGTTTTGTCTAGAAAAGAAACGGTT
>CAIRNC010000430.1 GCA_903879875.1 uncultured Bacteroidota bacterium | reverse complement strand
GCATATTTAATGGTTTGCTCTCCGTATCCAATGTTGGGGTTGGAGATGGTTTTGTTTTCGCTGTTTTTTCCGTCAAAGTACCATAGTTTGGTTGTTGGCATTATGGCTAGAATGAGCTGATGCATTTCTTGCATTTCGATCCGTTTTGGTTCGGGTAGTGATGCTATATAGGCGTTGATTTGTTGTTGTATTTCCATGTTGATTGGTGGTTGGTTGGATTAAAATAAAAGTGTTTAAAACTATTATTTTTTTGTATTAAAAATCTCCATTTGTTCTATTGTTTTCCATGAATCAGAAAATGCAGTTGTGTTTTTAATAATCTCATAAGGATAATATAAAGTATAAGCAACATTTTCAAGTTTGTGTTCAACATAAACAGCAATTGCGTCGGTATTTTCTTCTTTTAATTTTACCTTATAAAACAAAGCAATTGCAATATATTCATTTTGCTTTAAGCGTAATTCTTTTTTAATACTTTCTATTATTGAAGTTGATTTCGGAAATTCATTTTCATCGGTTTCAAAATTTAATAACTGTTCTACAGTATTATCCGTTTTTGCTACTGAAGCTAATGGATAAAATTCTCCATATTCTTTAAGTAAACTTTCAACAAAAGGAAAAGTAACATTCAAGATATTTTGTATTTCATTCATTTTCTAATGTTATTTTATGTTTGTATTGTCTTGTCTCCATTTCGGTTTTACATTAATCAAATATATACAATTATTTGATTGTAATGGGAAGCATGGTTCTCGATACATATTTTGTTTCGTTATCACTTCACAAAAAACACTCGAACGGACGGGATTGGTCGTCTTGGTTGGTGAGTTTAGAATACAATAAAACCGTTGTTAAATGTTTAACTTTCTAATTACTTTGGCGGGGTTTCCTACGGCTAGGGAATTTGGTGGTATTTCTTTGGTTACTACTGAACCTGCTCCAATGGTGCAGTTGTCGCCTATTTTTACTCCTGGACATATTACGGTATTGCCTCCTATCCAACAATCGTTGCCTATGGTTACGGGTTTTGCATATTCGACGGTTTGTCTTTCGATGGGGTTTAGCGGATGGGTTGCGGTATAGATGTGCACATTGGGTCCGATGAATACATTGTTTCCGATTTGGATTTTCATTGCATCTAAAAGGACGCAATTGACATTGAAATACACGTTTTCGCCGGAGTGAATATTATAGCCATAATCGCAATGAAAGGGTGGTTCGATGTACAATCGTTTGTGGGCATTGGGCATTAATTGTTGCAAAATATTACGGGCGTTGCCATTCATTAGATATTCGGTAACATTTAATTTGTGCAATAGTTTTTTGGCTTTTGTTCGTTCTGCAATTAGTGCTTTGTCATTGGCATAATAGATTTCGCCATCGAGCATTTTTTCTTTTTCTGTTTTCATTGTGCTAATTTTCAATAGTTCAAATATACTATTTCTGCCTCTTTCTTACTTAAATTAAAATGTGTATTTTTGAACTAATGAATTTAATAGTCTAAATCTTTTTAAATGAAAAATACTGTTTTACACAAAGCCAATAGCAGAGGTCATGCTGATCACGGATGGTTGAATGCTTACCATAGTTTTAGTTTTGCAAGTTGGTACAATCCTGAACGCGTACAGTTTGGAATGTTACGTGTTTTAAACGATGATACGGTGGCGGCTGGAATGGGTTTTGGCACGCATCCACACGATAATATGGAGATTATTACTATTCCGCTTGAAGGCGATTTGGCGCACAAAGACAGCATGGGCAATGCGGCTACTATAAAAACGGGCAATGTGCAAGTGATGAGCGCTGGAACTGGTATTCAGCATAGTGAGTTTAATCCGAATCCTGATCAGCATACTAAATTGTTTCAGATTTGGGTGTTTCCAAAGTTCAGAAATGTGGTGCCTCGTTACCAACAAATTACTTTGGATGTTACAGAACAGAAAAATGATTTTGCGCAAATACTTTCTCCAAATGAGGAGGATGCAGGGGTTTGGATTTATCAAGATGCTTGGTTTTATTTGGCTGATTTTGATAAAGAATATACTAAAACCTATACTTTAAAAAAAGAAGGAAACGGAATGTATGTGTTTGTTATTTCGGGCGCCATTACCGTTGACGGACAAGCATTAGAAACCCGTGATGGTTTAGGAATTACTGATTTTGAAACATTAGAAATCAAAGCCACTACCGATGCACGATTTTTGTTGATGGAAATTCCGATGGAACAATAATTAGTATTCAGTAATCAGTAACCAGTGTTCAGTATTCAGTATTCAGTGTTTGGTAGATTAGTTTTAGTAATCAGAATACTTTAAACAATTTACAATTTACATTATACAGTTTTTAGTAATCAGAATACTTTATACAATTTACAGTATACGTTATACATTATACAGTTTTTAGTAATCAGTAAAAAATAGTATTTTTGCAATCTGATTGAGTTCGTTTTTCAATCATTACATTTTTCAATCTTTAAAATAATAAAAATGAAAGCATACGTTTTTCCGGGTCAAGGGGCACAGTTTACAGGAATGGGCAAAGATTTATATGATAATTCAACATTGGCAAAATCATTGTTTGAGCAAGCCAATGCCATTTTAGGGTTCCGCATTACAGACATTATGTTTGAAGGTACAGCTGACCAATTGAAAGAAACTAAAGTGACTCAACCTGCCGTGTTTTTGCACTCAGTGATTTTGGCTAAAACATTAGAAAACTTTGCTCCAGAAATGGTTGCTGGACATTCACTTGGTGAGTTTTCGGCTTTGGTTGCTAATGGTGCTTTGTCATTTGAAGATGGATTGAAACTGGTTTCGCAACGGGCATTGGCCATGCAAAAAGCCTGCGAAATAGCACCTTCGACAATGGCTGCTGTTTTGAATCTTGATGATAAAACGGTTGAAGATATCTGTGCTTCTATTGATGGTGTTGTAGTAGCGGCTAATTATAATTGTCCAGGTCAATTGGTGATATCGGGTGCTTACCCAGCGGTTGAATTGGCATGCGAAAAACTAAAAGAAGCGGGAGCACGACGCGCATTAATTTTACCTGTTGGTGGTGCTTTTCACTCGCCAATGATGGAGCCTGCTCGTGAAGAATTGGCAGCAGCTATTGAAGCTACTACTTTTTCGACACCAAGCTGTCCGGTATATCAAAACGTAACGGCTACGGCGGTTTCTGACCCAAATGAAATCAAGAAAAACCTTATTATTCAATTGACAGCTCCTGTACGTTGGACACAATCAGTACAACAAATGATTGCTGATGGCGCTACAAGTTTTACAGAAGTTGGTCCAGGAAAAGTATTGGTGGGATTGGTTAATAAAATTAATAAAGAAATCGAAACTATTTCAGCGTAAATGCTTTGATTTATAATAGAATTGCAACGCATTAACCCTTGTCGATTTGAAATTGACGAGGGTTAATTGTTTTTAATAAACTTGAGGATTTAAAACAGTCGTTAAAACTGCATAAACGGATGCGTTTTTTGCAATGTTTCTACTTTCTTTTGAATGGATTCGAGAAAACTCAAATGGGATTTAGCATTAGGATTAAAGGGCAAGTGTGCCTTCGCTTTCTGAATATTATTGACCTCTTGCATGACTGCAAAACTGTTTTTGTTTATTGTGCTTTCGCAAAAAAGTTCCCAAATATAATCGATGGCAGTTGTACTCGAATGCAGCATGTCTTCGGCATAGAAACGATAATCCCGTAGTTCATCCATCATAATTTCGTAGCTGGGAAAATAGTTTTGAGTTATGAATTTTGAGTTGTAAGTTGAGTGGATTGCAGCAATCAAATGGGCTTTACTTCGTTGGTTTTCTACAAAGCCATCTTTGAGGTGTCGAACAGGTGAAATGGTGAAAATAAAATGACAATTGGGATTGATACTTCTAATAAAATCGATGGTATTTTGAATGGATAGAGTTATGTTTTCAATGGACAATATTTCTTTTATAAATTGATTTTGAGGCACTTTATGGCAATTGGCAACTACCTCGTTGGAAGCGATATTTCGATATACCCAAGCCGTTCCGAAGGTAATAATACAATGCGATAATGAAATCAATTGAGTATATGTCAATTCGATAATTTCATTAAGATTTT
>CAIRNC010000429.1 GCA_903879875.1 uncultured Bacteroidota bacterium | reverse complement strand
ATTAAAAATATAAATTAAATATATAAATTATGAAAACGAAAATCAAAAGTATGTTATTTCTCGCTTTAGTAGCTTTGGCATTTCAAAGCTGCACTCACGATGTTTATGTTGACCCACTAGCCGATCAAAAAGCATCTTATGATAATGCGGATGCCGTAAACGGTGCCAAATTATTTAGTAATTTTCAACACGTTGATGCTGGTTGGCCATGGGTTACTCCTGCTGATGCTGCTGCTGATGCAACTTTAACTAGTTTTATTGGATGGCCAAACCCTAAATATGCTGCCGATCCTACACTGTCACTTGCGGAAGTTAAAGCTATTGCAACTTATACCGCTCAGACAGGATATCCAAATCCTACTCCAGCCTACCAAGCCAACAGAAATTTTTATTCTTGCGCAGGTTGTCACCCAGTTGACGGAATGGGAAGAGAAGCATCTGGTATTTCTAAAAAAACAGCAGCCAATCAACCTCAATTAGCAACAAACAATTTGTTAAATGTTAAATCATGGGATCCTAAAAAAATATTTGATGCAATCAAAAATGTAGAAGGAAGAAAAATCGACGTTACTGGAGTAACTACTTCTAATGGATTAGATTTAACCAAAGGCGGACAAACCCATCCTGATTACAGCCGAATTCTTACCGACGAAAAAATATGGGATTTAGTAAAATGGTTAAAAGAAGGTGTTTTTAATGAAAATAATGATTTATATACTGTTGCAACGCACAATGGCCCTTACCAAACAGTTCAAGCTACACCGGTAGGAAGTGCTCCTTATGTAACTTATACCAATTTAGGAAGTGATGGTGATGCCGCTGCAGGTGTTGCATTTTATGCTCAAAAATGCGCCTATTGTCATGGTGTTGACGGACATGGAACTACAAATGCACAAGGACCTGTAATGCCTGCTGGAATTGTTAATCAAACCAATGGAGCAGGGTCTGCAAATCCAGCTACAGCTGTTGGGACAACAGCCGCTGTCAAAATATATGGTTTAGGTTCTTATTTTAGATACAATGCTGCAAGTGGGGTATTTACAGTTATTACAGGAAAATTTGGTAATGTGCCGTGGATGGCAGCTACACCAATTACAAAAGAAGAAATGAAAAATTTACTTGCGGCATTTAAAGACGTAAATAGATTCCCGGATTTTGCTACTGCACTTCCAAATCCGTAATAATCTTTTATTTCAAATTGTATCAAAAAATAAATAAATTAAAAAATAAATAAAATGAAAAAAATAGTTCAACTCGTGATAATGGTATCCTTAGGATTAACGGCTACCTCCTGTTATAAAGATGCGCTTCCTGAAGCTCCAGTTCCAGCCAATGTGTCGTATCAAAAAGATGTACAAACCATATTTAACAGAAACTGTATTGGTTGTCACAAATCAGGTGCAACAGTACCAGATTTAGTTAGTGGAAATTCATATAATGCACTAACTGCTCCATTAGCACCACTAGAATTAATGGTAACCAAAGGAGATGCAAATGCAAGTATCTTATTTCAAGCAATGTCAGGCAATGGTGCACCACAAATGCCACCAAACGGAAAATTAAGTGCTTCCAAATTAGCAATCGTTGAGAAATGGATTAATGACGGTGCTTTAAATAACTAATTTTAATATAGAAAATCATGAAATTAAATAAATCAATTTTTATAGCCCTACTTGCTTTTCCACTCTCGTTTTTAGCTCAAGAAAAAAGCGACAAAGCAACTGAAAAAAAACTAGAACGGGCTACTTTTGAGAGCAGCACACTTGTAAATAGTCAAACCAATGTATTATATACAAAAGGTACCCTACAATTAACAATGAACCACCGTTTCGGCATGTTCAATAACGGCCCTGGACAAAACGACTTTTTCGGTCTTTGGGCTCCTGCAAACATTCGTTTGGCTTTAGACTACGCTGTAACAGATAGAATAGCTGTTGGTTTTGGTACTACAAAAGACAGTCGTTTACAAGATTTGAGCCTTAAAGTAGCTTTGTTAAGACAAACAAAAGACAACAGCATGCCTGTAAGTGTAACCTATTATGGAAATGTAGTTGGAGATGCAAGACCTTCTGAAAACTTTATCTATCCATCTGATCGTTACTCTTTCTTTAATCAATTGATTATAGCAAGACGCTTCAGTAGTAATGTTTCGTTTCAAATTGCACCAAGTTGGTCACATTACAATTATGTAGAAAGACCCGTTAGAAATGATGTGTGTGGTCTTGAAATTGGCGGACGTGTAAAAATCAATCCTTCAACTTCTATTTTATTAGATTATTCTCAAACCGTTACCAATTATGGCAAAGATCAACCAAAACCAGGTGTTAGCTTAGGTGTTGAATTTTCAACAGGATCTCATGCTTTCCAATTGTTTGTTACTAATTACAGAGGAATTGTACCTCAACAAGATATTGTTTACAATCAAAACGATTTCATGAAAGGAAAATTCGTGATTGGATTCAACATTACCAGATTATGGCACATGTAATTAAACAACTTACTTGTTCACGATAAATTTTGTTTCAAGCCACTAATTATCGCTAAGTCTACCAAAATTAGTATAGTTAGTGGCTTTTTGTTGAAAAATTATTGTCATTCATAACATGTAAAACAGATTCAAAATGAAAGATTCAAATCAAAATAAAAAAAGTCAAATCAGTAGAAGAGGTTTTCTACCGTTTCTTGGCGGTGGATTGTTACTTCCTTTTTTAGGCTTTGGAAAAACAACCGCTAAAGTTTCTGATGATTCAGAAGAATATCAAACACTACTGAAACCCGACGGAACAACAGTGAAAGTCAAAAAAAGTGTTGTTGAAAAGTCTAGCATTATTGAAAAAAATATTTCCAACAAATCATTCTCAGAATGGTTGAAAAACAAATAATCATGGAAGAAAATAATCAAGGTTCAAGACGAAAATTTTTCGAGCTAGGCATTAAATTCGGATTAATTGCAACTGCTGGAACTGCTTTAGTATCAAAAGTTTTTGCTGAAGAAACCGTTGAATTGATGTCAACTGATGGTCACTTAATAAAAGTTCCAGCTTCAGAAGTGAAGGAAGTAGATTTAAAACCAAAAGACTACAATCCAAGAGTTGGTTTTCCTGGTAAAAAGTTTGTAATGGTGGTCGATTTAGCTAAGTGTAAAAATGCACTGAAATGCCAAAATGCTTGTAACAAAGGGCACTATATTACTGGTGAAAATGCATGGTTGAAAGTATATAAAATGCAAGAATCCAAAGAAACTGCGCCTTATTTTATGCCTACTCAATGTCAACATTGCGACAAACCACCTTGTGTTAAAGTTTGTCCAGTTGATGCTACATTTAAAAGACAAGATGGTATCGTTTTGATAGACAACGAACGTTGCATTGGATGCCGTTTTTGTATGGCAGCTTGTCCTTATTCCATTCGTGTTTTCAATTGGAGCGAACCAAAACAAGGTGTAATAGCCGATCAAAAAGAGTATACTCCCGATTTTTGTGGACAACCTAGTGTTAAAGGAACGGTAGACAAATGTGATTTTTGCCCTCATCAAATTGTGAAAGGGGAATTACCATTTTGTGTTAAAGCCTGTCCAAATGATGTATTTGCTTTTGGCGATATGTATGAAGACGCTGTTACTAATGCCAGTGGTGTAACCTTTAAATTAAGTAAACTCTTAAAAGACAGAGCAGGACATCGATTAATGGAAGGTCTTGGAACAGAGCCAAGTGTTTTCTACTTGCCACCGACTGACACTAAAGAAAGAGAGGATGATGCTTTTGAACAAGGTCTTGAAAATTACAATGAATTTGAATCTGTTCATAAAACCAAATAGTTATGAAAGAATACGATAAAATTATACAAGATTTAGCTCCTAGAAAATTTGGAAAGCTGGGTCAAATATGGGTAGGTTTCTTATTGGTAGTTATTCTATGTGCCATGTATGCCTATTACCAACAGATAGACAAAGGGTTAAGCATTACTAATATGCGTGATTATGCCTTATGGGGTGTTTATATTTCTAACTTCGTGTTTTTTGTTGCGATTAGTTTGGTGGGTTCATTAGTAACTGCTATTTTACGACTATCAGGTGCCACTTGGAGTACACCACTTACAAGAATTGCCGAAGTTATAGCTGTTGCTGCCATTATTATGGCTGGATTAACGATAATTATTGACATGGGGCGTCCGGAAAGAATTTATAATATTTTCTTACATGGAAGACTACAATCACCAATTATTTGGGACGTATTAGTTATTTCGACTTATTTAGTAATCAGTTTGATGCTTTTATTTTACCCTTTACTACCTGATTTTGCTATTTTAAAAGATTATTTTAAAGACAAACCAAAATTAAGCAAATGGTATGGCAAACTTTCTTTGAATTGGATAGGAAATAAAACGCAAGTTAATCTTTACAACAAATCCATAAACACACTTTCCATTCTAATTATTCCAGTTGCTTTTGGTATACATACCGTAACTGCTTGGTTATTTGCAACAACCTATAGACCCGGTTGGGATAGTTCTAACTTTGGCCCTTATTTTATTGCAGGCGCTTTTGTTGCAGGCGCTGGAGCTGTTGTTGTTATTATGTATGTTTTAAGAAAAGTGAATCATTTGGAAGAATATATTACCGATATGCACTTTGACAAAATGGGTAGACTTTTAGTTTTACTTTGTTTGGTTTACTTGTATTTCAATATCAACGAATATTTAGTGCCAGCCTACAAAACTACCGTAGAAGAAGCTGACCATTTAAACGATTTATTCTTTGGAACGTATGCCTTTATGTTTTGGAGCGCAATCATTGGAGGTTTGATTATTCCTGTTTTAGTTTTGATTTTCCCATGGGGTAGAAAACCTTTACCGCTATTTATTGTTGGAATTTTGGTAGTAGTTGGTGCATGGTGGAAACGATTTATTATTGTAACCCCTACATTACTTCGCCCATTTTTACCAATCCAAGGTGTACCAAAATCATGGCACAGTTATTTTCCAACAGGATTGGAGTGGACGATTACTTTTGGAACATTAGCTTCGGCATTATTGATTATGACGATACTTTTCCGCTACTTGCCAATAATACCAATCCATGAAACTGCTGAAGAAAAAGGACTTTTAGAAAACCATAATACCGATACATTATGATACTATCCGCTGTTAAATACTGTAAATCATCTTTATTGATTTTCATAGTGCTATTTTCATTAGTTGGAAATAAAATGTACGCTCAAGACAAAAAAAGTTTTAACTTAGCGATACAACATGTTAGAATAATGAAGGACAATTCCTATTTGAATATTACGGCTAAATTCAAAGGAGAAAATGGATTCGAAGCCTGTAAAAATGTTCCTTTTACTGTTTATAAAATAGATACGACTGGAGTTGTTGCCGATTTAAAAATTGGTGTTATTGCAACAAACAATGATGGAAAAGCGAAATTCAAAATTCCTTCTCAATACAGCTTACAATCTGCATCCTATTCTGTAAAAGTAGAAAACAACAAAATTTATGAAGATACAGACGAAAGTATTTCTGTAAAATGTGTAAAAATTGAAGCTACAATAGAAAAAACAGATAGCACCTATACCATAAAAGCAAAATTACTTTCTGCAGACAACCAACCCATTGCTGACGAAGCATTAAAAGTTGGTGTTAAACGACTTTTTGGTAATTTAGGAATTGGTGACGAAGAAAGTTATACCACCGATGCTGATGGTGCAATTGAAGTGCCAATTGATGCTGGTTTAACCGGAACAAAAGGAATGCTTAATTTTCAAGTTGTTATAGACGAAAGCGAGAGTTACGGTACAGTTATTGCTAATGCTTATGCAAATTTTGGTGTTCCAATTAAAGACGAATCTACATTTAACGAACGAACAATGTGGTCTCCACCTTTAAAAACGCCTATTTTCTTATTAATAATTCCTAACATTATTTTAGTTGGAATATGGACAATCTTAACATTTTTACTCTTTAACCTATATAAAATTTATAAATCTAAAAATTAATTAATTATGCGCAATTTAAAATTATTTACAATTATCGGATTAGCCTCTTTTGCAATGCTATCATTTACTGTTTTAGTACAAAAAGAATGGGAAGTTCCTGCTAAATTCAAAAGCATGAAAAACCCTACAGATGCAAAAGACAAAGATGGAATGACAGAAGGAAAAGCATTATATGCAAAACAATGCAGCTCTTGTCATGGAAAAAAAGGACTTGGTGATGGTTCTAAAGCACCAGACTTAAAAGGAGATATGGGCGATTTTTCGTCTGCAGCTTCTCAAAAACAATCTGACGGTGAAATGTTTTACAAAATCACCGAAGGAAGAGACGATATGCCTTCATTCAAGAAAAAAATTCCTAATGAAGAAGACAGATGGTTAGTTGTTAACTATGTTAGAACTTTGAAAAAATAAAAAAGGAGTTTTATTTTTATTAAAAGCGTTCCAATAATTATGGAGCGCTTTTTTTATGGAATAAAATTCACAATACAATACCATATCAACCTTATTTTACTTTAAATTTGTTTCACAAAAATTTTCAAAACAGCTACAATGCTTAAAGATGCTTTCGATCGTGCTCATGATTACCTGCGGATTTCGCTTACCGATGTCTGTAATTTTAGATGTCAGTATTGCATTCCGGAAGAAAATGCCCACTTTATGCCTTCTTCCCATTTGATGAAAATGGATGAAATAAATACCATTGCTGCTGCATTTGTAAAATTAGGTGTTACTAAAATACGCCTTACTGGAGGTGAACCATTGGTTAGAAAAGAAGCTGCTGAAATCATATTGGCACTTTCAAAATTCCCGATAGACCTTACTTTGACTACCAATGGCGTAAGAATAGAT
>CAIRNC010000428.1 GCA_903879875.1 uncultured Bacteroidota bacterium | reverse complement strand
ATATTTATATTTGTAATGTCAACTTTAAATTTATTAATATCATGGTAGATTTTATTCCAAATGCCGATGCCGACAAATTAGTTTGGCTCGAAAACCTGAAAAGTAAAGTAATTTCTAATGGTGGAACCTTTGGGCTTTCTGACAGCAAAATAGACGAAGTAGTAAAGCAGTGTGACCAAATAAGTGCCGCTATACTTGCTGCCGAGAGCAAGAAAACGGAACAAAAAGCGGCGGTTGCTCATAAAAAATCAGTGCTCAAAACCAATAATGCTTTTTTAAGATCGGTTATTAATCAGATAAAAACTTCTGACAGTTACAACCTTGGTATGGGTATGAATTTAGGTATTGTAGGCGGTAGAAAACAGGCTGACAAGACTAGTTATACCCCAAGAATTAACCTGTATATTTCGGGTGGTGAAGTAAAAATTAAATTTTTCAAAAAAGGAGTCGATGGCATCAATATATATGCAAGCAAAAATGGCAGTTCGGAATTAAAACTCCTATCGAGAGCCACCCGAAGCCCTTTTTGTCATCAAATAAAATTAGAGACCGAAGGGCAACCCGAAGTCTGGAATTACAAGGCTATAGGCGTTATTGCCGATCACGAGATTGGGCTAGAAAGTGCTATTGCTGAAATTGTTTTTTTAGATTAAATGGGTACAGTTATTTAATCAAAATTTCGCTTTAGGCAATATGCTTTATGCAACAAGCAAAAATTTGAATTTCTAATACAAAATAGGATATTGATTTTCAATAAAATTGGCTTATAACCTATTACCTAAAGCATAGTGCTGGTTTATTCCAAAAATTTTAATTGGGTTGTGCCTTCAATTTAATTTTTTTTATGTAACATTGTCCAGCTTAATTCAACTTATAACGAAAACTAAATTTTAAAAAATGAAATCAACAGCTGAAAAATTAATCGAAATTGAAGAAAATGGTTATCCACTAGATTTTGGGGAAGTTTTTAATCAAGCCTTTGAAAATTACAAAAAAATAGCTTTATTAGTTGGAGGAATACTCTTGGTTTTAATATTTGTTTTCACTTTATTAGTTGGTAGTATTGGAGGACTAGTATTTGGAATCAGTAATTTAACTTCGCTTCTAACCGATTTAAAACCTACTTCTTCTACGTCATCTACTGCAATAATTACATTGTTGGTAGGAGTAGTTGGAGCTGCATTGATGGCGCCTTTAACTGCTGGTTTACTTAAAATTGCTCACCAAGCAGAGAACAATCGCGAGTATGGATTTGCTACCGCTTTTGACTATTATAAAAGTCATTATTTGAAAGAAATTTTCACTGCAACAATTATTCTTACTATGCTTACAAGCGGTTTAGAATCGGTTTTTAATATTTTAAAAGAAAATTATGCAACTGGTAATTTAAACGGAATACTAATGTTTTTCAGTTTTGTAATCAATTTATCCATCGGTTTATTAACATTTTTGACTATTCCATTAATTATTTTTGGGAATTTATCAGCTACAGCGGCTATAAAAGGCAGTATAACATTGGTTAAAAAAAGATTTTTAGTCATACTATTGTTGCTCATTGTTGGTTTTGTAGGGGCTTTTATAATTGGAATTATAGCACTTTGTATTGGAATCTTTTTTACATTGCCGTTTATTTATTCATTGGAATATATAATTTACAGAAATGCTATGTCAATTGAGGATATTAATGAGTTGGACGAAATTGGATCTTCAGAATTGTAATGCAATTCTAAAAACATTAGATATATGATTAAATTCAAGTTTTAAAAACTAGTTTTAATTAGTTTGTTTTTAAAAATTAAATAGTATATGTTTACCACTTTAAATTGTTTAATTCATTTTTTTGTTTTTTTAGCGTTAAAATGCGAATCCAAACTAGGTTTTTAATACATTTTATTCTTTTTTTTACATCTAT